>NZ_VFYP01000004.1 GCF_006443685.1 Rhizobium glycinendophyticum
TGGCGCAACCAGCCAGCCATCGTGATCAGAGCCGGAAAACTCTAATCACCGGCGGTCCAAAGCTTGGTCTCAGAGCATGATGGGCCGGACTCTAATCAATTCTGGAGAAAATTCGCAGTGGCAGGTCAATGGCCATGCTTTCCGCCAAAACTGATGGAGGCGTTGGTTCTAAGTCGTAGAGCGAACGCATGAATGACCATTCCGCTACAATGACATCTTCACCGGATACCTTGCGGGAAAACTCCTGCGACACGGCGTTTGATACCATTCGCATCCAGTAACCGGTGTGATCGGTCAATTTCGGGACTGATGTCATGAATAGCTCCTTGTTGACTAGGAAACTAAAACGAGAAAGTTTCCTAGTCGACAAGAATGATCGACCTACCAAATGAGCCGCAGGTCTTTACGGTTCACAACGGCTGGAGTGCACACTTGTAGTTCGGACCTTCTAATCCAGAGCCAAAAAGGAACTAGAAGCGCCTATGTTCGCAGAGCTTTCCCAGAACGGGCAGTCCCGTCCCGACTCGGTCAATGTGCGATGAAAATACCGATTACCATCTAAAGAAACTTGAGCTTTGTGAAGCGGACAGTAAACTCGAGCCGCTGCCTCCGTACTACGTCCACTCAAAAGCGGAAATGCGGAAACAACTCTCGGAACGAGGCCGCGAGCGGACTGGCAGCTTGTGGGAGATTGAGCCTCTACTCGGAATGACTGTAGTAGGGGCGCATAGCGGATATGATTTCCGCTGCGGAGCGGGCAGATTGCGACGTGACATGCGTCAGCTTTTACCTCCACCAGCATCTGACTGCCCTTCTGCTCAGCGAGCCTCTTACTTCCGATTCCCAATCGGATATTTCCAACTCCCAATCGGAGCCAGCGGCCCAACGGCGGTTGGAGCTACGAAACAACGCCGCATGAGGCGGTTGCAGCCAACCTCTACGGGCTCGCCTTCCACAGGTATAGAGGTCGATATCTAGACCAGCCCGCGATGGCTCGCCGTCACAGCGCATGAGAACATCTTTGCATCCGCGACGGGCGTACTGTTCCTCTATAGCGACGCCTTACCGATTGATGCCCCGCCATCGACTTGGAGCGTCTGCCCCGTGATGAAAGCTGCGTCATCGGACAGGAGGAAGTCTATTGCCGCTGCCAGTTCTTCAGGCTTCCCGAACCGGCCCATTGGAATGCCTGAGAGGTAGCGCGCCTCACCTTTGCTCCCGGCGGGATTGTTGGCGCGAAATAGCTCCGTCTCCGTCGGACCCGGCGATACGGCGTTGACCGTAATCCCGGTCGGAGCAAGCTCGAGCGCCCAGCTTCGCGTGAAGCTGACAAGGGCGGCCTTGGCGGCGGCGTAGCTCGTCCGCTCGACGCTTCCAAGGACCGTCAGGCTGGAAATATTGACCACGCGACCCCAGCCACGCGCCCGCATGGCGGGTAGTGCTGCCTGAACGGCGACCAGTGCAGGAAGGAGATTGACGCGCATCACCTCCTCAAGCGTTCCAACGGCGATATTGCCAAGCGGTGCGGCTCTCACAAGGCCGACATTGTTGATCACGCCATCGACGTTGCCGTCCCGGACGATCTTCACCAGTTCCTCGTTGGCCGTGCGGTCGGCGAGATCGAGCGGATGAAGCGTACCGGGAAAGCTCTCTACCGGATTGCGGGCAATGCCTATGACCTTATGGCCGCGAGCGGCGAGCCGTTGAGCAAGTGCCAGGCCGATACCCTTGCTGGCTCCAGTGATCAGGAATGTTCTCTTCATGGAGTCTCCCTCTGGCCCTGCCTCATCGAAGCAGGGCCTTTCAATAGATGGGGATCACGCGACGACGCGGCGGCTTGCGGACAGGCGAAGGGCCGGCAGCATGTCGTCGGGTTCCGGGCGGCGGGTGTAATCGGGGTTCACCTCCGCATAGAGAATGACGCCATCCTGTCCGACGACGTAGCGGGCAGGCATGGGCAGGGTCCAGCTCGCATCGCCGTTGAAGGCGGGGAGATCGTTCTTCAGCGATTTGTAGAGCTCGACCAGATAGTCCGGCATCGCGAATCGCAGCCCGAAGGCGGCTGCCACGTCGTTATGCGGGTCCGACAGGATCGGGAAGGTCAGGTTGTTCTTCGCGACCGACTTGCGGCTGTTAACTTGGTTTTGCGGCGAGATCGCAACGAGATTTGCGCCCAGTTCCTCGAATTCCGGCAGCGCCTCCTCGAGAGCCTGGAGCTCCATGTTGCAATAGGGGCACCACACACCGCGATAGAAGCTGATGACGAGCGGTCCGCGCGCCAGAAGATCGGTGGAGGAGACCTTGTTGCCCTCTTGATCGGAGAGACTGAAGGCCGGCAGCACCTCGCCCGCTTTCCGGGCGCGAGCTGCCGCGCCCGAGGCAATCAGCTCGGCAGTCGCGCGGTGCATGGTCTCGATTACCCTGTATGGGACGTTGTACGGCGGCTTGCCGGCTTCAAAATCGGCCTTGAACGCATCGAGCTTGGATTGGAGTGTCATGATCTTGTTCCTTCAAGAGGTGAAGGCACTTCAGGGTGAAGCCGGAAGCGCGGTGATTGGGTAGGGGACGGTTCAGCCTTTGGCGGCCATGGATCGGGCGACTTCGGCCGCGCTGATGCCTTCAAGCGCCAGGCCATAGCCAGCACCCTCGTCGATGATCCGGCGCAGCTTCTGCGTCAGCGCGATGCGGGTGTAGCGGCTGGTCAGCGGCGGAAGAGCGGCAATGCCCTCGGCGATCTCATGGGCGCGGGCAAGCAGCCGATCGGCCGGCACAATCTCGTTGACCACGCCCCACTCTTTTGCCGTCTGAGCATCCAACACCTGGCGAGTCAGGATAAAGTGGCGGCCGCGGATCGAGCCGATCACTTCCGGCCAGAGCAGGTTGACACCATCGCCCGGCACGATGCCGAAGTCGAAATGCGGCTTGTCCTGGAAGACGGTTTCCGGCGTGGCCAGAATGATGTCGGTCAGCAGCGCATATTCCGAGTGCAGCAGCACCGGACCGTTCAGCGCGGTGATTATCGGAACCTCGATGTCGAGGATATTCATGAGCACCTTCTTGCCCTCGCGCAGGATCTTGTCATAGCCGCGCGGCGAGAAGAAATCGAAGCCCTCGGGGCTGATTGCATCCATGAAGGCATCGCCGGAGCCGGTGAGGATCACGACGCGATTCTCGGAATCGGAACCAATCTGGTGGAAGAGCTCGACGAACTGTTCATGGGTATGGCCGTTGAACTGAAGCTTGCCGCCATTGGTGTGGAGCGCGACTTCGAGGACGCCGTTTGGCGAGCGGGTCAGGCGGGCATTCGGGAAGCTGTTCTTGTAAGTGTCGAAACGGGACATGAGGGTCCTCCTATGGGTTTGACGCATTTTGAGTGATTTGAGGGGAAAATCAGGCAGCCGGCACGAGGGCTTCGATGCGGGCAATGGCGCGCTCTACGGCCGGGCGCGCAGCCACGGTCTCGTACCAGCGGGAAAGATTGGAGCGCTCGTCGAGCGTCACGGCGGGAAACTGCCGACGCCAGAGCCAGCCGAAATGCGCAATGTCGGCAATGGTGAAGTCGTCGCCGGCCATGAAGGCCTGGTTGGCGAGTTTGTCTTCGAGAAGACCGAGGATACGGTCGGCCTCGCCCGAGAAACGGGCTTCGGCGATCGGCTGCGGCTCGGGCGAGGAGCGCTTGAAGAAGCCGGCATTGCCAAAAGCCGGGCTCAGGGCAGAGGCGTGAAAGAAGAGCTGCTCGAAGACGCGGGCGCGGCCTTCGCCATCACTCGGAAGAAGCTTGCCCGTCTTCTCGGCCAGGTAAACCAGGATGGCGGCGCTTTCCGTAAGCACCAGGGCGTCATCGACAAGCACCGGCACCTTGGCGTTGACGTTGAGCGCCACGAAAGCCGCATCCTTCTGCTCACCCTTGCGGACATTGACCGGCTTCAGGTCATAAGCGAGGCCCAGTTCCTCCAGCGCGATTGGCACCTTGACGCTGTTGGGGGTGGCAAAGGCGTAAACGTCGATCATCTTCGTCTCCATCCGATCGTGTTCGTTGGAGAGCGTTATGACCATTCCTCGTCACTTGCTGCAGACGCCTTGTGGCGATAATGCTTATTCCGAAGAGGAATATGCAATGGACAGACTGCAGGCGATGGCGTCATTCGTGCGGGTGGTGGAAACGGGGTCCTTCTCGCAGGCGGCCCGGCAGATCGGGGTTGGCCAGCCGGCGATCTCGAAGACGATCGCGCAACTGGAAGATCGTCTTCAGGTACGCCTTCTTATCCGCTCGACACATGGCTTGACGCCCACGGATGCAGGGATGCGCTTTTACGAAAGGGCCAAAGCCGCGATACATGAAGCGGACGAGGCCGAGCTTGAGGCAAAGGGTGCAGGATCAGGATTGTCGGGACGACTTCGCGTCTGCGCAGCAACTACCTTTGCGCGGCTGATGGTCATTCCGTACCTGCCGGAGTTTATGGAACGACATCCAGACCTGGACGTCGATATCGTCCTAGACGACCGGGTGATCGATCTCGTCTCCGAAGGGATCGATATCGGCCTGCGAATGGGTGAGCTTACGGACTCCTCCGCCGTCGCACGCCGCCTTGCTACCGGTCGGCGTTCGGTCGTCGCGACGCACGCCTATCTGGAAAAGCACGGCGTTCCGAACGTGCCCGCCGATCTCGCCGCGCATGATGCAGTCGTCTACACCCAGCTTGGCAGAAGCTGGACCTTCTGCCGGAACGGCACCGAAGCGTCGGTCGCCGTCTCAGGCCGCGTGCAGTTCAGCGCTGCGGAGGGAATACGCGCGGCGGTAAAAGCTGACATGGGGCTCGCCGTCACCTCCGATTGGATGTTTTGGCCGGAGCTTCAAAGCGGCGAGGTTATCCGCATTCTCGAAGATTGGGAGCTGCCGCCCATCGATCTTTGGGCCGTGTTCCCGACCGGGCGGCTGGCTAGCGCCAAGGCGCGGGCGTTTGCGGAATTCGTTGAGCAGGTGCTTGCGTGAAATGCCCGGTCTGTGATCGAACGCAAGAAATTGAACGCTGGCGCCTCACTCCCCGCTCGGTCCGATCGCACTTGCCGCTTGCCTGCAGGTCGATGCGATCAGCTACAATGCCTTCATTCAAGAGCAGACACTCGGCATCCACTACAACCAGTCCAATGATGTTCTGGACTACATCGTCAACAGGGACGTCTTCCAATATCTCGAGGGCTATGCCGCCATCCCACGGGGACTTGGCCTCGGAATAGAGATCGATGAGGCCCATGTGATTGAGCGCGCCAAGGAGGGCCATCGCTGGCGCAACACGATCTGGCGGCATGCCGACGGCAGTTTCGCAGAGTGGTGACACCGTCTTGCCGAGTATCCCGGCGCCTTGAAGAGGATCTTCTGTGTCCAGGGATCCCCATTTCCTTGCTCGCAAGAAGCGGTCAGCAGTGACAGCAAACGGTCTGGCACAGTTTGCGGGCAGTCGCGTGTTGGCTGAGGGGCATACATGCGCTTCGATTTTGAGGTTGGAGGCTACAGCCGGTCGGCCAGGGCTCCCCCCGGCGTCAAAATAAGTCGCAGCCTCTGGTTGACTTGAAGGAGAACTTCTCTTTCTGTGAGGTGAAACAAGGGGGATTTCAATGACTTTAAAGCTCTTGGCCTTAGCCGTAGCTGCAGCCGCTATACTCACCGGCTGCCAGACGCAATATCAGGAGATGGGCGCCACCGGTGGGGTTACCGCCGCTCCAATAACGAACGATACGTATCGCATCTCCTCGCGAGGAAACGGGTTTACCGACCCTACCACCATCCAGGACTATAGCCTGTTGAAAGCTGCCGAGGTGACTTTAGCGTCCGGGGGAACACACTTCCTTGTCGTCACCGCAAACGACGCAACAAATCGATCTATCGGCTCGACACCCGGTACCTTCCAGACCAACGTCTACGGTAATACGGCCTTCACCACATATAACCCTGGCGTGACCTACGACATTGTCAAACCCGGGCAAGACCTGATCGTGCAAGTCTTGAAACTTCCCGTCGGCACCGCATCACCATCCGGAGCGTTCGATGCGCAACAGGTCTATAACAACATCAGCCCGAGGGTAATCAGGCCCAAGAAATAACGGGCCGCAGCGCGGCTGATGGTGATCCGGTGCGGAAGATCGCGGCTTGGGTTGGTGTGTTGCTCGTTGTGCTCGTCCTGTTAGGGCGGGAGGACAACAAGTCCTCGCCTCCATTTTCTGCCCCACAGCCCGCAGCTGTTTCTGCTGAGCACCCCCCAAAGCCGGTCGCCCCAGAGCCCTCTGCTGTCACAAACCGGCCCGGGACTGCGGCCGCACGTGCGGAACCAATGTATGTGACTGGCAATGGAGTCGCCTTTCGCGCTGGTCCGAGCATCGAACAGCAGATCATCGATCGCTTTGACAAGGGACGTGAGGTGACGCCTGTGGGCACAAGTACCGACTGGACTGAGGTCCTCGATCACCTGACGCAACGAATGGGATGGATTGCGACACGCTTTCTGTCTAATAGCCCGCCAGAACAAGAGGTACCTCGACAGGCCCAGTTACCGCCACAGAAGCAGCCTCCTTCCGCGCCTGCGACTTCTGACGCGACCATCGTTCAGCGGATCATCGCTCAATCAATCGCAAACTATCCCGGCTCCGCCCATGCCCCTATAGCCGGGATCGTGGAGGCCGGAGATGCGGAAAGCGAAGTGCATATTCCAAGCCTGGCGGCTATGCGCCCATCTGCTTTGCCGACGATGTGTCCAGAGATATGATTGGGGCGTTTCGCCAGCAGTGACGACTTGCGCCTACTGGCGAAAGTTTCGTTCTATTTTGCCAAGGGTCGAGACCGATCACTTGTCCGGAGTTGATTTTGCTGGCAAGCCCGCACCGTTTTCGTCGCCCGCTGGTCATGCCGGCTCGCTGTCGCTGCCCCGCAGCGGACCCGGCCCACAGGGATCCGCCAATGTGCATAGAGGTTGTAGTCTTTGACCTTGCCCCGCTGAACTAATCCATTTTGAAGTAAGCTCTGGCCTATTGAGGGGACCAGAGTATGAAGTGCAACCGTTTCACATATAGAGCCGATTTTCAGGATATCGAAGGTGCAAGATGCAGGCATGCACACCGGTCTCGGAGCGCTTTTTGGCGATGTTTTGCGCCGATGCTATTGCTTAATCTTCTGACACTCCCGGATCACTGGACGGAATGTTCTGCAGCCATAGATTTCGGCAATTCGCGATTTCCAATATCCTGAACAAGCGATGTCAAGGCCATTTCCAGGAGGTATGTCGACATACCCAGGTTCAATTGCTTCGCGCGTTGGCACACAAATGATACCATCCGACCCAGTGCGAGAACCTCGTCGGAATCGGATTCAGTTTGCGGAAATTCCGCCGTTTCAACCATTGCCATGACCGCCCCCGGTTTGATCAGTTCGCCGTGCCAATTCTCTGGCATCCATCTACCTGACCAGACCCGCCGTTACACGAACGTCACAGCTGCGTTAAACCAGAGTGGGCGTGTCGTCAGTTTGGGTTTCTCCCGCCGTTGCAAGCGCACAAACGAGTGCAACAATACGCCTTCTTACATTTGCGCTCTTTATCTTTGTGAAAGCTTGGTTCAGCGCGAATCCTTCGGTTGACGCTGCAAAAGCTTCCAACTCACGACCCTCGCTGCCTCCTGAAGCCTCCTGGTCAGGGCCGAGCAAGCTGTTCGGGAACAGCGCATTCACCTTGATCCCGAGGATCGAAGCGATTCCCTGAATACGGGAGGCTCCAACGCGGTTGGTGCCCTTTTCATATTTCTGGACCTGCTGAAACGTTATCCCAAGCCTTTCAGCCAACGCGGTCTGGCTCATGCCAATCATTTTCCGATGTAGGCGAATCTGGGAGCCGACATGCATGTCTATTGGGCTTGGCGTTTTCGGCTGCATAAGAAAATCTCCAGATAGTGGGGCACACGCAAAAGGATTGCTCACCCTTACGGTACACTTGAGCAGAACACACCTGCAATACAATTTTGGAGAGTTGAAGAAGATCAACCAAGCTCAGCATTGGTTCAGCTTGCTTCCTGCTGCAACGGCTCATCACGACGAAGGACTCTCGTAACACAGCGGATCGCACCATTGCGGCTGGCAAGGCAACTCCATCCCGGAACCGGTATCGGATCAAATCCGAGCCGCCGCCATATGGCGAGGTTGCGGCTATCAAATTCCTCCAGTGGCTCCCTATCGCCAAACTGCGGCACCCAGACCTGAGGACGATTGCGTTGGGGACGCAGTGCATTTTCGAGGAGCACATTGTTGTAGAGACGCGGGAGACGCTTGCCCGTATCCGCCACGACTGCCAAGGGCACTGGGTTTCTTTGAACAGCGAAGCCCTGTTCCTCAAGCAAAAGTACCGAGGCATGCAGCTGCCTTTTCAGCATTTGACAGGCCCTCTCGCCGTCGGGGTCGAACGAGATCGGATCCGCGACCAGAAGCAGCGGACGATCATCGACAAACAGGCCTGTGGCGGAAACATATTGGTCGACGTGGAATCCGCACTGATGAATGCGATCCTCATGACGGTTGTGCCGCTTCGAAAAATTCGGCTGAAGATGAGACTGCGCACGCACTCCCCGAGTGCCGCCTTCCTCACATTCGCGCCCCTGTCCCAAGTCCGCGATACGATAACCGAACAGGCTAGTATCGCGGCCGTCCATCTTCGAAATAGCCCGCCACAGGCCCCAAGCGTCGAGCGAGCGGTCTCGCCTAAAGCCAGGTGGAACCGTTTGAGAGTACCCGACGAGGCGGAAACCCTGGCCGACGAGCTGGTTTCCGCCCGGCACGAAGATACCCTCGGACGCGCGACCCATTGCGAGATGTGATGCAATCGCCGAGGCCAGAACATCGTTCGGGCGGGCAAGTACTTCGGTCCGTTCCCGGCCTTGCGCTCGTTCTGTCCGAATATGGATACGGTCTTGGATCCACGGGCTCCTGATCACACTGACGTCCGACCCCACAGGCACCAGGTTGGTCTGACAGATCGAGTTCAGTCCATCCAGCCACTGCCTCGCACCCTCGAATGCCATGCGATCGACGAAGATGTGGACGTGCAACTCCGCGGGCAAGGATGACAGAAGATTTGAGATTGGGGCGATCAACCTCGCCCCTTCACCAACTGCGCCAATACCAGTCCCCGCGAGGAACACTGTTGGAAGGGCAAGGCCCAGGTCCGTGATCAGACCACCGCAATCGGCCATCAGTGTCCGTTCGCAGGCGGAACTCAACGGTTTTCGTCCAGCGATGGCGATCGTTTCATAAGCGCCTGAAAGAATACTGTATTCTGGAAATTCCAGGCGCTCGGCGCCTGAGGTGTCAGTTCGCCGGTGGCCAAGACATTGAGCAGCTGTTCTGCATCCTGTCTTTTGACAGAAACGACATTCGACTTCAGGACGTGCAGATGGTCGGCGCCGAGCCCTGCCGATGACACGACGGACCGCCACATCCTTTGGCTGAAGTGAAAACGTCTAGCGGCATCCTGAAGAGCTGCAATCTCGTCGGCATGAAAGATGTTTGAGAGAGAGGCAAGGGTCGCTTGTGCATCGACCAGCGCGATCGACAAGGGACGGTAGTCTAGTTCGGCGGGTCCATGTGTCACGGCGACATCCGCATCGGAAAACCGCTCTCCATCGCGATATGCTTCGAATATGCGTCCCACACCGATCATTCCAAAGCTGACACATTCCGCCGCTCTCAATGCACCCATGCTGGCGCCACCCCAGACGCTCACCCCTTTTGACAAAGCATAGAGTATTTCCTTGTGCCAGACCGAGGCACAATCACCGTAAAGGCCATCAATGAGCCCAATGGCCGTGGCGCCGTGATGCACAGCTGCAATAAGATCGCCCGAACTCGCGGGCGGCCGAACGTCGAGATCAAGTCCCGACAGGTCCAAGCCGAAAATCGATGGGCCAGCGAAAACGACTGGCCTCATCACGACAGGCGACCGGCCACCAGCCGCTCCAGCATTTGTGGCGTCATCTGCTGGATCCCACCACGTACCGCCTTAAGGCCACTAGCAAGCACCCGTACAACATGAAGGCCCTTGACGCCGGTCTCCAGCGAAAAGACATATAGGTCCGCAACTCCAGCCTCAAACAGATGGTCCGCAAGCAGCACCCAATTCGGTTGACAGCCATCGGCGAGCAGATCGAGACTAAAGGCTTTGAGCTCGGCCTCACGACCCGTTCGCCGTATTGCAAAAGCCGCGTTGTCTCGCAGGAAGCGATGCGGCGAAAGATCATCCCGGGCACCACTGATGTCAGTCAATCGCGACTGAACGGCCTCAAGCAGGGCGGCGAGTGCTGCGTCATAGGTCGCCAGACGACATGCCACTCCAGCTGATCTGCGCATTGTCGGACCATCCGGTGTCATGACTGGACGATCAAGGCTTGCCATCACCACCGGGACACCGAGGTCGGTCGTCAGATCCTGGAACTCGACCACAATTTTCCGATCAAGAAGATGCTCCACCAGCGCGTCCAGTGATGGGTGCACACCATGTTTGAGCAAAACAGGCCGTGGTACGACTGTCCGTGTCTCGAAGGTATCAATCAGATAACAGGCATCGTTCTCGACAAGCTCGAGCAGCGCATGAAGAACGACCCGGTCACGATCGACACCCGCAGCCAGACCCTCCGAGCTCATATGAAACGTGCTCCGATCCCAAGGCATGTCAGCGCGAAAATCCATGCCGATCAGTTCGAAAGGTGCGAAAACATCTGTGTTTGTCCGAATAGAAACACCCCTCACCCAAGCCCGTTCTCGGCCCGGATCAAGAGCGCCAATGTCAGTGCGACCGACAGAGGCAAACGGGACGAGGCGGTGGCCGAGCGCAAGCATCTGCTCGACCGACCCGAACGCGCAGACGTGTCTTTGGGTATCTTCGGCAACCGCACCTTCGATTGCCTCCATGATCGCTGAATTCCGAGCCTGATCAACCGTAACCCCCTTGCCCTGCGACACCGAGAGCCCGCGGGAATTTGGCCGAACAGCAAACCAGACCGGTATGCCGAGACAATCGAGATCAGTGATGTCGCCCACCCGCGTGATCCCGAACCGCCTGAGGAGTTCAAGATCACACGTAGTTTGCGGGTCGCGCAGACCTTCCAAGCCCGCTACGGATCGCGACGGGCACTCCGCCACCATACGTTTCATCGGTCAGGGCGCTGTGTTCGGCGTATCGAACAGGATTGCTTCGAACAGTTCACCGGCTGAGGCTCCGGAGGGACCGACAGCCTGCAGGGCACCCTCAAGCGGTGACTGGGACTTGCGATTGAAGTCCCATCCGGCATCGGTGACCTCCCCGACGAAGGCAAAGTCCGCTTCGGAAACGACCGCGCGCCCGGCAATCAGCGCCTCGATGCCCTGGATCTGAACCTCATCGAGCTCGCTATCGGGTTGACCGTCCTGACTGAGCAGCATCGATTTTGCCGCAGCAGCAACACGCGCATAACCATCAACGCCCGGATGTTCCGCCTCATAGGCCGTGATCGCCTTGTGCGAAACGCTTGCGACCCGTAGCGGTGTTGTTCTGACAAACAACACGCCGGAACCTCGTTTTCCAATAATGTAGAATGCTGAATTCGTCATGGCTGTCCCCTACCTGATCCCTGCCAAGCGCAGTGCTTCGTAAAAATTTTCGTTTGCCGCGGGATCGCGATCCGGCGACAGGGCTGCAATCTCTCTGGCACTCATGCCAGGATAATTCTCCTGCAAGCGCCAGGCGCAAAGCCGTGCGCTTTCCAGATCGCCGTTGAGTGCGTGGCTCGCGGTCAGGACGCGCAGTGCCGGCTCATCGTCCTTCATGTGGCCGCAGAGCTCGACCGCGCCTGAATAGTCCTGACGATCGAAGGCGATACTGGCGCCTGCCCACCAATAGATATCCGGCGCCAGGGGGTTAAGATCGATCGCATGCTGGAACTTCAGCCACGCCGTCTCGCGATCCCCGAAATGCGCCAGTGCATCGGCATGTTGGAGTAAAAGGTCCGCCGAGTGAGGCGCCAGCGCCTCTGCCTCAAAAAACGTTTGCGCAGATCGATCGAAATCGCGCTGGTAGAGGGCAACCACCGCAGTCATCCAGTGACCCGCAGCAAGGGCGGGATCGCTGTCGATGGCTGCCTCGGCCTCTGCCTTTGCCCGATGGAGCAGGTGAGGATCGTTCCCCCCGAGCATCAACCATTCCAGGTGCAAAGTCTGGGCTATCCGGGCCCTGGCCACGGCCAGACCGTAATCGAGACCGATCGCCTTGCGGAACATGGAACGCGCGCGTCGAACGAGCGGCAGATCGCATTTGCCGCTTAAAAGTTGCTGTCCTTCCAGAAGGGCCCTGTAAGCGTGATCATCCAGATGTCGTCCGGGCTCGATCTGAAGACGTTCAATCTCTCGCGCAAGTGCACTGGCAACCTGTTTTGACAGCAGACGGAATGCCGCATGAAGCTGGTCGTGGTGCAGCTCGACCTCTAGGGACCATACGATTTCGCCCACACCTTCCGCGATGAGAGAGACCGAGAGGCGCGTATTGTCGAGCACACGCGCCGCAACACAAAAGTCTGCCCTCAGAGCGGCAAATCGTTCATCGCGATCACCAGCGTTGATCGCAAAGGTGCTGTGAGTGGCCAGGACCGAGAAGGTACGGTAACGGACGAGGCTGTTTGCAACATCTTCGACGAAGGCGTTGAAAACAGCGGAGGCAGGGTTGCCATCGACACGCACGGGCCTGAGAAATGCAACCCTCTGCTTGCTGCGTTGCAGGGGCTCGGACACGAGATCACGTGCTACTTTGCTGTCACCAATCTGCAGGCACGTAGTCTGAACTCTGCGTAAGAGTGCGACCGTCTCTTGGTCCGGCGCTCGCCTTTCGATACGGAGGTGAATTTGAAGTCCCTCGAAAAGCCGGTCGCATTCTTCAAGCGCCCCGATGCGTGCGTAAGCTGCTATGGCAGCCCTGTGGGTCTCTTCTCGTGAAGGATCAAGGCGCAGCGCGACCTCGGTCAGTTTTGCGATATCCGTGATACGGGCGCGACCGAAGCGGGTGAGTTCTTCGAGCACATGCACATAGGTGTGGAAGAAAAGATCTCTCATTCGCCGGCGTTCAGAAAGAAGCCAGAGATGAAACTGGTCGTGCCCAGTGTCCAGTCCTTGGAGCAGTTCGCCACTGACCGACAGCAGTGCTTGCACACGTTCGGTGACCGCCTCGGCGTTCAATCCCTCCAGGAAACGCCACAAATCGGAGCGCCTGGCCAGCGTACCGGCCCTCAGATAATGTCCGTCGCTGTCGATGAAACGGCCATCGTCTCTACACAGCTTCTGCAGCCGCAGCAGCAATTGACGCAGGTTCCCGAAGACGCGCTTGTCACCTCCACTCTCCCACAGCAGAGACGCTGCGGCGTGACGGGTCAGGACCTGATGAGGCGCCAAGACGAGCGCTGTGACGAGGATAAATCCTTTTGCCGGAAGACGCTCATCATCCGCATTACCGCGTTGCGGTATGCCAAAGAGCCGGAGTTGTGTCTCGCTTGAGTCTTCGAACACGGAGTCGTCCCCATTTCTCCCATCTAACAATGAGAGGTTGAAAATTGGAAGACGTCTTAGCTGCCATTTGACGTTGGTGTGACGCAGAAAGCTGCAATGCATGATCGCATTCGCAATTCCACTGCAACGTAACATCGCTTGCGGCCGAGGAACTCTAGCATGATTGCCTTTATGAGCCAGTATATGATGTTCGATGGCCGCATAGAGCCCTACCAGCGAGCCGATGACGTTGGCTATGCGATCAGCGAGTTTCTCTGGTTCGAGGAGCGACCTTTCTACCCGGCATCAGCGCTGGCGCAGGCCAAGGTTGCTCAGGTCAATCTGTGCTCCTTACAGGGCAGCGAAGACAATCAGGACAACTGCGACCTGGTCTTCCAGATGCCCAAGGCCGACGGAGGGCATTTCTACGAGATTGTCATGCGTTCGGATAATGGAACGGCCTATGGCGGCTGGGCATGGGGTGAAACGCTCGAATGCTTGGACCAAATTGCGAACGGGTATCGCGTACTTCGAACCCAAATACACGAGACCCAAGCGTCGTTCGAATATTCAAGCAAATCTCGGCGCTATGGGCCGACATCGAAGCTCCTCATGGACAAGAAAGCGCTTCGGCCCGGTTGGCAAAGTGCAATGATCAAAGGTTGATCGCGCACCTCTTATCCTTGACACAATCTTGGGTAAGCCGCGGCCGTCAAACTCAGCGGCCGGACTTCGGCTTCTTCGTAGGCCAGTCTTATCACGTGCGCTTTCAGCATGTCTCCCTATGGTAACCTAGCACGAAGGCGACGACTTTGTCTGAGGACATCTCGCATGGTTTGAGCGCTGTTCCGGAGATTTCCAAGCGATAGAGATTGAAGCTGACGATATCGGTTCCCGCCAGGTCTTCGGCGTAAAGCCAGATACGTTTGTGATCCGGCGATCGCTTGACGGTCACGCCCCAGCGGCTGCCATCGAACATCCCTTGTGAATAGCCGTCGGCAAAGTGCTCCAGAGCGCGCTCAAACGCTTCATGTGTTGAGCTATCTGTCATAGATGGAAGGATAGAGTGCAGTCGGGCTAACGACAAGCGCGCACCAGGTCACTGGAAATTACGCGCTTTGATCTTGAGCCGGTCGATATGCAAGTCTCGGATAAAGATATCGCGAGGTGCCGGCGGAGGCGCGCGCTCCCTCGTATCGCCTCCTCCGGCGGACCCATGGGCAAACTCGTCACCACGACCAGTTGTGAGCTTAAACTCCGTGTCTCTATCTGCAAGCCCTGAAAGGTCTGAGGACAAGTCGAAGAGTTGCTGTGCCACGAGATGCACGACATCACCTTCACGCTGGATGCGCCCGTTGATGGCCATCAAGGATGCTCCCAGTACGACACGCCGCCGCTTCTCGAAGAGTTTCGGCCAGACGACAATGTTTGCCGGTCCGGTTTCGTCCTCAATGGTGATGAACATCACGCCTTTTGCAGAGCCCGGCTTTTGTCGAACGAGCACGAGGCCCGCGGTCATGAGCCAGCGACCATCTCGCGCCGTCATCGCCTCCTCGCAAGTGGCGATGCTGCGCTTGGCCAGGTCCGCTCGCAAAAAAGCGATCGGATGGTCCCGAAGCGTAAGGCCGGTATGACCATAATCTTCGACGACGTTGTGACCCTCGGTCATTTGCCGGAGCTCAACATCGGGTTCGACCTGCTCGGCAATCGTTCTCATCTCGCGCTCAGCTGCTGCCGCGAAGAGCGGCAAGGGCTCATCGCGCAAGGCCTTGATGGCCCAGAGCGCATCGCGTCGCTCAAGCCTCATTGACGGATGCAAAGCATCGGCCTCAGCAAGTTGGACCAGCGAAGCCGCAGGCACCCCCGATCGTCGCCATATGTCATCCACGCTCGCGAAGGCCCCATCCATCCGGGCCGCGATAATCCGTGCTGCATCCGCAACCGCAAGGCCCTTTACCAGACGCATGCCCAGCCGCACCGCATGCCGACCGTTGTCGCCGCTCTCCTCCAAAGTACAATCCCAACGGGATCGATTGATACAGACGGGCAACACCGCGACGCCATGCGCACGAGCATCACCAACGATCTGGGCGGGTGCGTAAAACCCCATGGGCTGACTGTTGAGAAGCGCTGCGCAAAACACATCCGGGAAATGGCACTTCACATAGTTGGAGGCATAGGCGATCAGCGCAAAGGAGGCAGCGTGGGATTCCGGGAAGCCATAGGACCCGAAACCTTCCAGCTGAGAGAAGGTCTTTTCGGCAAATTCAGACGTGTAGCCGTTCCTTACCATGCCGGAGACGAGCTTTTCCTTGAAGCGGCTGACGCCCCCGGTGAACTTGAAGGTCGCCATCGATTTGCGAAGCTGATCGGCCTCGCCGCCGGTAAAGCCGGCACAGACCATGGCAACGCGCATTGCCGATTCCTGAAACAGGGGAACGCCGAGGGTCTTGCCCAAAACCGCCTCCAGCTCAGGTGTCGGATACTCGACCTTCTCCTTGCCCTCCCGCCTGCGCAGGTAAGGATGCACCATGTCGCCCTGGATTGGCCCCGGCCGCACGATTGCCACCTGGACAACGAGGTCATAAAATGTCCGGGGCTTCAGGCGCGGCAACATCGCCATCTGTGCGCGGCTCTCGATCTGAAACGTCCCCAGTGTATCGGCGCGACGGATCATCGCGTAGGTCGCCGGATCTTCTTGCGTGATCTTTGCCAGATCCAGATCATCATTCTTATGCGCGCGGATCAGGTCGAAAGCCTTGGACATGCATGTGAGCATGCCAAGTGCCAAGACGTCGACCTTCATGAATTTCAGCGCCTCGACGTCATCCTTGTCCCATTCGATGATCTGCCGATCCGCCATGGATGCCGGCTCGATGGGAACGAGGTCATCAAGGCGATCATGGGTGAGGACAAAGCCGCCCGGATGCTGGCCTAGATGGCGTGGTGCGCCCATCAGTTGTTGCGCAAGCTGCAGTGTTAGCACCAGGCGTCGATCATCGGGATTGAGATTGAGCTCTCGCACATTGCGGTCGCTCACGTCTTCCGACCAGGACCACATGCCCGACGACAAGGCCTTGATCAGATCCTCCGGCAGACCGAGCGCCTTGCCGACATCGCGGATGGCGCCTTTCGCCCGGTAGCGCGTCACGGTCGCGCAAAGAGCCGCCTTGTCCTTTCCATAGGTCCGGTAGATCCACTGAATGACCTCCTCGCGCCGCTCGTGTTCGAAGTCGACGTCGATGTCGGGAGGTTCATCGCGTTCCTGGCTGACGAAACGCTCGAACAGCAGATCGTTGGTTTCGGGGTCGATGGAGGTGACGCCGAGGATGTAACAAACGGCGGAGTTCGCAGCCGATCCCCTCCCCTGACACAGAATGCCCTGGCTTCGCGCGAACCGCACAATCGAAAACACAGTCAGGAAGTAGGGTGCATATTTCATCTTCTCGATCAGCTCGAGTTCGTGCCTGATGATCTGCAGCGTTTTAGGCGGCAAGCCTTCGGGGTAGCGGTCGGGCACGCATTGCCAGACATAGTGCTCCAGGGATTGCTGGGCAGTCTTTCCCGGAACGATCGCCTCCTCGGGATACTGATAGGTGAGCTCCTCCAAGGAAAACTTGCAGCGATCGACAATCTCTATGGTTCGACGCAAGGCTTCCGGATATCGAGGAAAGAGGCGCTCCATTTCTTCCGGAGGCTTCAAATAACGATCTGCATGACGTTCGCGCTCGAAGCCGACGGTATCGATCGTCGTATTATGGCGGATGCAGGTGACAATATCCTGGAGCTGGCGCCTGGCTGGCTCATGAAACAGCACGTCATTGGTGACAACCGTCTTCACGTTGAAGAGGGTCGCCAGCTTCGACAATTCGTGCAGTCGCAGTTGATCATTGGGTCGGCGCCTGAGACATAGCGACACATAGGCCCGGTCGCCAAAGATTTCTGCCAGTTTTCGAAGCTGGACC
Source organism: Rhizobium glycinendophyticum (assembly GCF_006443685.1). Classification (NCBI taxonomy): domain Bacteria; kingdom Pseudomonadati; phylum Pseudomonadota; class Alphaproteobacteria; order Hyphomicrobiales; family Rhizobiaceae; genus Peteryoungia; species Peteryoungia glycinendophytica. The sequence goes on from NZ_VFYP01000004.1 coordinate 17,506, forward strand.
GCGCAGGTGTCATCGGCAAGATCGGGGACGAGAATAGCAAGCAGGCCATCACAAGACTGCGCGACATCGGCAAGGGTCAGGATGCAGTTGTCCTTGCCCCCACGGCTTTTGCCTAGCGTGATCAGCCGGGTGAGCCTCGAATAGGCGGCCCGGTCCGTCGGATAGACAAGGATCGACATGCCGTCGACTAAGTCGAGACGACAGCCAACCACCAGACGAACCCCTGTGGAACGCGATGCCTCAAGCGCACGCACGATGCCGGCAAGCGAATTGCGATCCACGACACCGATAGCGTCGATGCCAAGATCGCGTGCGGTGGCAAACAGGTCCTCCGCTGATGATGCGCCGCGCAGGAACGAAAAGTGGGTGGTGACCTGAAGCTCGGCATATCTCATGCAAAGATCCCCTGGACAAACCACTTGTGCGAGCCGGTGACGCCATCGACCCCGTCACCGGCGCGAAAGATCCAGAGACGTTCGCCGCCCTCGTCCTCGATGAGGAAGTAATCCCGAACGGCAGCCCATTCGGAGGTGCGCTGCCACCACTCGCCGAAAATCCGCTCGGGGCCGTCGGCGCGTCTCACTTTCCGGCGTTTTCCGCGCCACGTGACGGCAACTGGTGGATGGTCGGGCAAAAGCGCGATCACTTCGATCAATTCCGGATAGGCCAGCAGGCGGACCGGACGCGGCCAGTGATGAGACCAGGAGACGGTGACGTCGTCTGCCACAGCCGCGATACGCTGGACGCTACGTTCCGGCACGTCAGAGGCGACGGGAGCCAGCCGGTAAACCCGTTGCCCTCGATTGCCGAAGATATCGATGAGCGGTGTGATGTCCGGGACCTGGTCGTCAACAAGATCAGACGATCTCTGCGCTTCATCCAGCGGTTCTGCGAGGATGGCGATGAGCGTCAGTTTTTCGATGCCAAAGCCCGGATCAATCTTTTCCGTCCGGTCCCGGAACAGCTTGGTCAACCACGCCACGTCACGCGCTGGCTTGGCGGTCCCCGCCCGGATAGCCTGGTGGGTATTGTCGACCCGGTCGACGATGAGATCGGCTCGGCGAACTCCCAACCCCTTTCTCTGCAACGCATCGCAGAGCTGCACGACCAGGCGGCCGACATATTTGTTGATGGTTTCAGCGGCCCCGATTGGTTCCTGGAATGTGCGACTAACCTCAATCCATTCCGGGCTGCGAACAGGTTCGATCGGCTCGCTGAGGCGCCCAAAGGTCTGGTCGAGGCGACGCGCGATTTCGGGGCCGAAGCGAAGCGTCAGCGGTGCCCGCGCCGTAGCTGACAACTCGCCGATGGTGCGAAAGCCAAGGGTTTGTAGATCCCTGACGGTATTTTGAGGCAGACGCAGCAAGGAAATCGGCAAGTTCTCGACCGCGCGCACGGTTTCGCCAGCCGGCACGATGACAGTGGTCCGGTCGATCGCACGTGCACAGGCATGCGCGGCCCCCCAGGTATCTGCAATCGCGACACGCGCCGTCAGGCCCCTTGCAAGGAAGCGATTGGCGATGCCGGTCAGCATGAGACGTTCTCCGCCCCGAAGATGATCGGCACCATCCGTATCCATGACGATACCGTCAGACCCATCGACAGCAACGATTGGCGAATACTGGGCTAGTGCCCACAAGCTGATGCGCTCAAGGGCGGCTGCGTCCGCGGCCGGATCGGCATCGATCATCATCAGCCCCTGAAACAGGGCCTGGGCCTTTGCCGCTGGCATGCCGACACGCACACCAACTGCCTTTGCAGCCGCATCCGCCGCCGACACCCAGCGCTTTGAGCCGCTCTTTGCGATCACGGCAATTGCCTGCTCAGCCGGAATGGCGGGATCGGTGCGACGAATGCGATCCGTCGAAAGATCTGGAAGGTAGATCGATACGACCCTGGTCATCACATGCTCCAACGATAAACTCAGCACACTCGCCCGCACGCGATCTCATCAACTCCAGCAACCAGGTTGCGCGCCCCACGCCGGGTACCGGCAGCGCCCGGGATGGTAAGGCGCTGACCCGCCATCTGGTTGTGGAGGCGGTCGGTTGGCCAAAGTCATTCGCCTCCGTCTGTCGGCGCCATCGGCGCACCACAAGCGCCAGACTAGCCTTCTTCTCCGCGGCAAGCTGAAGCCGCCTGCTGGCCACCATTGGAAGGCGAACGAGTTCACCGACCACGGCACCCAGTCCGCCGTAGGAAAGCGCCTCCTCCATGGAGGCGAGCACGTCTTCTTCCCGATCGCCCTCGACGAAGATCACCCTGTTGGGATCAAGCCCTGCCTGCGCGAGTGCGGGGAAGAACAGATCCGGCCGTGTCAAACACCAGACGATCTTACCTTTGGTGCGGGCGGCAATACCCGCGACGAACAGGGCAGCCGCCGCACCATCAACTGTTCCGGCACCACCGCCGGCGAATTCATGCAATGCGCCGCGAGCAAGTCCACCACCTGGCAGCACCTGGTCGATCTCGGCGACGCCGAAAGGCAGACATGCGGACTGCTTCGTCCTCCCTCCCTCAAGACAGGTGATGCGATCACGTAAGTCCGCTATGACGTGCTCGCGCGCAGCCGCCATCGTTCACGCAAATCCTCTCGGTTCGTGTTGAGCTAATGAACGGTATCATGCCGTTTTCTCTGATGAAGTTCACGTTCTGTTCTGGCGAAGGGCGAGAGTCAAGCTCTTAAAAATGGGAAAATTCTCCTTCATTTTAGCAGAGAAAGAGATTCACGAGCCGAATCAGCGTGGTACGCTTCGCAGCGAAGTCGGTGCCACCAATGAAAATTATCGCTGAAAATGGCGGCACCGACTGACAATCGCGGCACCGCTTGCTGAAGACACATCGGTTCGAGATGCTTCGGACGCGAATGTATGTCTTGCAGCCTGGACGTCAGAAACGGAGGCTGGAATGTTCATTATTTGTTCTGGAGTCCTATGGTCAGTGCTGTTAAACTCACAGCAGGCGATATGGCTCGATGGAATGCAACAGGCCAAGCGGCCAGCTTCGCAACAAACGGAAAGACGGATAGGCACTTTTCAAGGATGACGGCATGACTTTGGCCTATCTGGACAAACTCAACGAGCAGCAGCGGAGTGCCGTTGAACACGGTATTGGCCTTCCGGACGGAGAGACGGCAGCGCCACTGTTGATCATCGCCGGTGCCGGCTCTGGCAAGACCAACACACTGGCACACCGGGTGGCACATCTGATCGTCAATGGAGCGGATCCCAGGCGTATTCTTCTGATGACATTTTCGCGGCGTGCCGCATCCGAGATGTCGCGCCGTGTCGAGCGGATCTGTAAACAGGTCCTCGGTGCCAATTCCGGTATCCTGACTGACGCACTATCCTGGTCCGGTACCTTCCATGGGATCGGCGCAAGGCTTTTGCGGATCTACGCCGAGCAAATCGGGCTGAACGTCGATTTCACCATCCATGATCGCGAAGACAGTGCCGACCTGATGAACCTTGCCCGTCACGAGCTCGGATTTTCCAAGACGGAAAGCCGCTTTCCAACCAAGGGCACGTGTCTCTCGATCTATTCGCGTGCGGTCAATTCGCAGACGCCCCTCAATGAGATCCTGCGGCTGCATTATCCATGGGTGGCGACTTGGGAAGAGCAGCTCAAACACTTGTTCGCGGCCTACGTCGAGGCCAAGCAGGCCCAGAACGTTCTCGATTACGATGATCTCCTGCTCTACTGGGCTCAGATGGTCAGCGATCCGGACCTCGCCGAAGATATCGGCAATCGCTTCGATCATGTGATGGTCGACGAATACCAGGACACCAACAGGCTACAGGCCTCGGTGCTGATGGCGCTCAAACCCGGGGGGCGTGGGCTGACCGTGGTTGGCGACGATGCACAGTCGATCTATTCGTTTCGGGCAGCGACAATTCGCAACATCCTCGATTTCCCGGCCGCCTTCAGCCCGGCCGCCGACATCATAACGCTCGATCGCAACTACCGCTCGACCCAGCCAATCCTGGCTGCAGCGAACGGCGTCATCGGTCTGGCGCGTGAGCGCTATACCAAGAACCTGTGGACCGACCGGCAATCGCTGGAGCGTCCTAAACTCGTCACCGTCAAGGACGAGACCGAACAGGCCAACTTCATCGTCGACCAGGTGCTTGCCAATCGCGAGACCGGGATGATGCTCAAGAACCAAGCCGTCCTGTTTCGTACGTCCAGCCACAGCGGTTCGCTTGAAGTCGAGCTTACCCGGCGCAACATCCCCTTCGTCAAATTCGGCGGCCTCAAATTCCTGGACAGCGCCCATGTGAAGGACATGCTGGCCGTCTTGCGCTTCGCCCAGAACCCGCGCGACCGTGTGGCCGGCTTTCGGCTGCTACAGATGCTGCCGGGTATCGGGCCCAAGACGGCCGGCCACATCCTCGAGACCATCGCAACCGACCCCGAGCCGCTGCTGGCGCTCGCAGAAGTGCCAGCCCCGCCTAAGACCGGCGAAGACTGGACATCCTTCGTTCAGTTGCTGACGAACCTTCGCAAGACGGACGCGGATTGGCCTGCGGATATCGGGCAGGCACGCCTCTGGTATGAGCCGCATGTTGACCGCATCCATGAAGATGCCGAGACCCGCAAGGCGGACCTGCTTCAGCTCGAGCAGATCGCCAGCGGCTACCCCTCGCGCGAGCGCTTCCTGACCGAACTGACGCTCGATCCACCTGATGCAACAAGCGACCAGGCCGGAGTACCCTTGCTCGACGAAGACTATCTGATCCTGTCGACCATTCATTCGGCCAAGGGCCAGGAATGGCGCGCAGTGTTCGTGCTGAACGTTGTGGATGGCTGCATTCCCTCCGATCTTGGGACTGGCACAACGGAGGAACTCGAAGAGGAGCGCAGGCTGCTTTACGTTGCCATGACGCGTGCCCGAGATCATCTGGCGCTGGTCACACCGCAACGCTTCTTCACCCATGGGCAGAACCCGCAAGGGGACCGGCACGTTTATGCAGCCCGAACGCGGTTCATCCCGGCAATGCTGCTGCAATTCTTCGAGGCGACGACCTGGCCGATGGTTTCGGCTGCAAAGTCCGAGCGAAGCGCCCAGCAGATCCGCGTGGATGTGGCCGAGCGCATGCGCGCCATGTGGAAATAGGAGGGGATCGATGTGCAATCTTTACAATGTCACTACGACGCGTGAAGCAGTCCTTCAGTTTACCAAAGCCATCCGCGATCAGGCGGGCTGGAACGAACCAAGCTTCGATGTCTATCCCGGCTATCAAGCGCCTGTGGTCCGGGTGGGAGCCGACGGCGCCAGAGAGGTCGCGCGAGCGACCTGGGGCATGCCATCACCACCTGCCTACGTGAAGAATTATGATCCGGGTGTCACCAATATCCGCAACGCGGGTTCCCCGCATTGGCGCCGTTGGCTCGGCGCTGCCAGCCGATGCGTTGTCCCCTTCACATCCTTTGCCGAGCCTGATCCCGCCAGCAAAGTTGAAGGTGGGCGCGTGCCCAATGCCTGGTTTGCGGGAGGCGATGACCGGCCGCTGATGTTTTTTGCAGGGCTCTGGACACCATGGACGGGCGTGCGGAAAGTGAGAGACGGCGCACAGGACTATGAACTCTTCGGCTTTCTCACGACCTCGCCAAACGAGATCGTCTCTCCAATCCACGAAAAGGCCATGCCGGCCATTCTGACCACAGCGGAAGAGGTCGATGTCTGGCTGACGGCACCATGGGACGAGGCACGACATCTGCAACGCCCACTACCTTCCAGCATGCTGATGATCGTGCCCCCTCAACCCAAGCCCATTTTGGGCAATCAAGATGTTTTGCTGTGATCATGGCGTGCCATAACCGATATGTGCTGGCCGGGTGGATGAGCCTGCGAACTCGCAGACGTCACTGGTCCAGTGTCCCCGCCAGACAAAGCTGGACAAACCGGGTGAATGAAAATATTTATTTATTCCGATATCTTCATTCGTAGTGGTGGTCGCCGTGAGCTTTCCAGCCAGCATCAGCGAGCAGCTTGCGCTTCTCCTTGACGACTTTCAGGTCGACAGCAAAGAAGCTGCAGTGCTGAAACTTGTGATTGCAAACCGAGGCAATATCGATGATCTCAGCCACGATGACATGTTCGTATGGAAACGCAAAATCGAGCCGCTCTGGCTCTATCAACTCCGTAGAATGCAGGATGGTCCGTTCTGAAGCGAGACGAAAAACCTGGCAATAACGTCAAAGACCATCGACGGTTGCCAGCCACACAGTGGCGATAAGCTGTCCTTCCGCATCCAGCACCTCGACCCGTGCACGGTCAATACATTGCTTCTCCACCCGAGCCTCTTGCGCGCGCTGCCGCGCCTGCCGAATGGCCTGGACGTGCGCTGAATCATGGCTGTTGAACCAACCTGATTGCTGATGGCTGATGTCTCCCGTACCGGAGCGGTGGTAGAATTTGTAATGTGGCATGGCGTGATGAACTGCACCGGGAGCAGTACGTTCCTGTTCCGATTGCAGAATTTGCTCAAAGATCGCGATCCGCGTCCACCTGCTGTCAAACATCCCTCGTCAGGCCTATCCAACCCCAACCATTTGGGCAGGATTTTGGGGTTGATCGAATTTCCAGTATCTGTTTCTCCTGCCATGCGGGCGCGACATGATGTTGGGCATCCCGGCCGCCGCTAGCCCCCAGCCAGCGGTCGCCCGCCACCTCGACATCGAGGCAGGACCACCTATTTCCCTTGTCCGGAGGGCGCGAATGCGATGCGCTATGAACTTGTCTTGATGGCCGTCCTCATCGTCATAACTATCACTGCGATTATTGGACACGGCTGGGAACTGCTCTAAGACCGCATGTCCAACTGTCTGGCTTGATCGACCACAAGGTGCCGCTGCCTAGGGTCTTGAGCCTACGATCGCCCTCCAGAAACAAGATCACCCGCTGGACCGCGTCGGCAAAGATGATTGCCGATGCCGCGGCACCGACCCCATGATATCGAGCGAGGTCACGCCCATGATCTTCAAGCGTTTCACTTCATTGGCAATAGCCTCAACGGCAACCTGTCGATTGGCATCCGTCTTACTTATGCGTTTATCTCGGGGAAAGCCCGTGCCCACTCACTGCAAGAGCGCTGACGCCCGAATGCGAACGCAAGAAACCAGTGATTAAACCACCGGGACACCATAGCCACTTTGGTGTGGAAGGCCTGCCCGGCCATGGCCCCGGCACGTATAATGCTCGTTCTGGATATCATTCTTTCGGTTCCATGGCGTCGCGCAAGCCGTCACCAAGGAAATTGACGGCTAAAACTGTGCCAAAAATCATCAGGCCGGGGGGGATTGCAAGCCAAGGGGCAACGCTGAGCCACGGAGACGCACTGTTCAGCAGGTTTCCCCAAGTTGGCACCGGCGGCTGGATACCGAACCCCAGAAACGATAGCGCCGATTCCAGCATGATGGCGCTACCGACGGCAAGGGTCGCCGCCACCGTGATGGGACCGATTGCATTAGGCAGGATGTGGCGGAACATCAGGCGCGCGCCCCCGGCTCCCAGTGCGCGAGCCGCTTCGACGAATTCACGTTCGCGCAATGCTAGGAACTGACTGCGGACCAGCCTTGCGGTCCCCATCCAGATCAGCATGCCGACGATGGCAACCAGCAGGGGGGGGCTGGGTCGAAACAGACCGGAGAGCAAAAGGACGAGCGGTAGCGTCGGGATGGAAAGCATAACATCTGTGAACCGCATCAGCAGGATGTCGGTCCAGCCGCGATAGAAACCCGACAGGGCGCCAACCAGCGTCCCAGCGATGGTCGCAATAATCGCGCCGGCTAGACCGACGGCCAGAGAGACACGACCGCCATAAATCAGGCGGGTCAGCACGTCCCGGCCGAGCTCGTCTGTTCCAAGCCAATGTTGGGCATTCATCGGACCAGGTGAGCCGATCAGGGTGAAATCCTGGCCGTCAAACGTATAAGGGGACACAAATGGCCCGATGATGATAACCACCGCCATCAAAAACAGAAAAGCGAGGCTCGCGACCGCCAGCTTGTGCTTGAGAAATCGCCTGAGAACACGACGGCCATAGCTCTGCGGCGGCGCCAGATGAGCCAGTTTGATCGTTGCATCAATCATAGCGAATCCTTGGATCGAGAGCGACATAGGCCAGATCAGCGATGATATTGGCGAGGACAATGCCCACGGATCCCATCATCATAAGCCCCATCAACATTGGGTAATCGCGCCCGTCCATGCTTTCCATGAAAAGACGCCCGATGCCGGGCCAGGCAAAGACCGTTTCTGTGATTACGGCTCCGGAAATGACGCTCGCGAAATCCACCGCCATGACGGTCACGGCCGGGATCATTGCATTTCGCAATGCATGGAGAAAAATCACACCGCGCGCGGAGCGCCCCTTGGCATAGGCCGTTCGAATATAATCCTGATTGAGCACATCGATCATGCCGGAGCGAATGAAACGACTCCAGCTCGCGACGGTCGCAAGCGACAATACGGCCGCCGGCATGACGATATGCGCTAGGCGGTCCAGGAAAGAGCCATCGCCGATTGATTTGTAACCGGCAGATGGGAGCCAGCCGAGCTGCACAGAAAACAAAAGCTGGAGCAACAACGCCAGCCAGAAAACAGGGGTGGAAATGCCGGCAAACGACACCATCGTGAGCCCGCTGTCGAGTTTCGAGCCCCGCCTGGCAGCGCTGATGATGCCGAGCGGCACCGCCAGAAAAAGTGAGATCAGAAGCGCGAGTCCACCGAGTTCGAGTGTCGGCCCCAGCCGCAGGACGATCTCGCCGAAGACTGGGCGGCCAGTTCGGATGGAATATCCCCAGTCCCCCAACAGCATCGATCTCAGCCACATCAGATACTGTACCGGGACCGGCTTATCGAGCCCATAAGCAACAGCGATCTGCTGCAGCGCTTCCTTACTGACCGCCGGATTTTCGGCATACATGTCGAGCGGACCGCCAGGGGCCAGATGCACGATGGTAAAGAGAATAAGCGAAATGCCAAGCAGGAGTGGTATCGCTCCCAGCAGACGGCGAAAAACATAACCGAAACTCATGCCGGCTCCCCGTCGAATGTGAACTGGCGTCCGACACCTGATGCCGAACGCCAGACAGATATCAATCCATGTACCAGTCGGCAGTATGCACGAAATTGGTCATGTTGGTCGGGTTCGGCACAAAGTTCTTTAGCGCCACAGTCTTCGCAATAAGAGCAACATTGGTCGTCAACGGGATCGACGGAAGATCCTCTGCCAGGATCTTCTGAAACTCAGCAGCAGCCGTTTTGCGCGCTGCCGGATCGAGGGTAGTTTCGAACTTCGACAGGGCCGCATCCAGAGCCGGGTTCGAATAGGACTGGCCATTGTTGGCCCCGCCAGTACCCCAGAACACAGAGTAGACTGGGTCGGCCGAGGTAATCCAACGACCGTAGATCAGATCGTAGCCGCCCTTGTAGCGTGCTTCACGATAGGCGACACCGGTCTGGTTGTTGGCAACCGCTTCAATGCCGATCGCCTTCAGCTGGGCAATAATCACCTGCTGGGCCAGTTCATCGTCCGCACGGCCGGCCTGCACCATGAAGGCATAGGAAAGACGCTCGCCATTCTTTTCGCGGATTCCGTCAGAGCCCGGCAGGTAGCCTGCCTCGTCAAGGATTTTGTTGGCGGTGGTGACATCATAGGCGATCGTCGGCGTATTCGGGTCATAGAACTCGAACACTGGCACGACCGGAGAATTGATTGGCTCGGGGAAGCCGCCCTGCGCCTTGCTCAGCACCGTGCGGTCGACCGCTGCCGCAATGGCTTTGCGCACATTGATATCAGCGAGAGATGGGCGTTTGAAGTTAAAATCGAGATGCTGCCAGGAGAGCAACGGGCCCTTTACCAATTCGATGCCGGAGATCCCTTCGACCTGCTTTGCCTGGCTGTAGGGCGTGGAGACCACGAGGTTCACTTCGCCAGATTTCAGCTGGGTAATTAGCGTGTTGGTATCGGGGATCATCTTGAAGATGATCTTGTCAAGATACGGCAAGGCATCCCCTTGCGCGGTCTTGGCCCAATAGCCTTCGAAACGCTCAGTCACGACATATTGCCCTCTAACGAATTCGGTCACCTTGAACGGGCCAGTACCGACAGGGGTTTCGTTGTAGGAGGAGGTGTTGAGATCGGTGCCTTCCAGGAGGTGTTTCGGGAATATCCCGAAGGTGAACAGAGTGGAGGCGAAGGTGGGCAGAATGGAGCTGTAATGCACCACCACAGTCAGATCATCCGGCGTTTCAATGCTGGCCACCTCAGCAGATCCATCCTTAGATTCGGCGGTGAAAGCCGGATCCTTGACCGCTTCCCAGGTGAATTTCACGTCAGCGGCGGTGAAAGGTTTGCCGTCGTGCCACTTTACGTCCGGGCGTAGCTTATACTTGACCGTCATTGTCTTGCCGTCTTCGGAGACGACGATGCCGCCGTTTTCGATGGTAGGTACTTCGGTTGCGAGAACAGGCACGTATTTGGCGTGCTCGTCTGGGGCTAGAAGCCCCTCAACCACCGCCGCCTGTGCATCCCCGAGGAAGCCAGTGGAATAAACGTTCATTGTGTCGATTTCGTAGGTGAGGCCCACGATGAGCGTGCCGCCTTTCTGCTGCGCGAAAGCGGGAAAGGCACTAATCGTGGCCAGGGTCGCTGTGCCGGCAAGCATGGCCTGAAGGGCTGCGCGACGGGTGAGTTCAAAGGTCATGGTCTCTTCCTCTCGTTTGCCCCTAAGGGCGTTCCCTGCTCGCCGGCTTTGTTGTGGGTTGGCCGGTCTATGCGTTTTCAGTAGCCCAGTGAGCGATCGACTAGGTGAGGCAGCTTCTCCCCGCGTTCAAACCGCCTGATGTTCTCGGCCATCTCGAGGACGGCCGCGTGGGCGTGCGTGGGGGCTGCGACATGCGGTGAGACCAGCACTTTCGGGTGCTTCCAAAGCGGATCCGCCGCAGGGAGCGGCTCGATACGGAATACATCCAGAGCGGCATAGCTGAGATGGCCATCATCAAGCGCCGCGATAAGGTCGGCATCGACGACATGGCCGCCACGCGCGCCATTGATGAAGAATGCGCCCCTGGCCAGACGCCGCAGAACCGTCGCATCGACAACATCGGCTGTCTCTAGCGTCATGGGCAGAAGATTGACGAGAATATCTGCCCCATCAACCGCATCCAGGAGCTGTTCGCGACCCGCAAAACTCTGAGCTCCCTCGATTAGTCGACCAGAGCGGCTCCAACTACGGGTCTTGAAACCAAAATTCACGAAGTGTTGGGTGACCGCTCCGCCAAGAGCGCCCGCTCCCAAGATCGTTACCCTGCGTTCGCGAGCGAGTTTTTCAGGCTGCGGCGCCCATTCGCCCCGGGCCTGCAGGCCCTGGTAGACTGTAAGGTTGCGGTGCCAGGACAGTGCCTGTGCCAGCACCCATTCGGACATACCTTCGGCCAGGCCGTCATCGACCAGTCGAACGATTGGCAGATGATCAGGAACCTCACCGCTCGCTAACAAGTGCTCGATCCCAGCATTGAGGCTCAACACCAACTCAAGGCCCGGTACGGCTGCAATGACGCCAGGCAGAGGGCGTCCTACGACGATATAGGGCACCGGACCTTCGCCCTTCTTGGGTTGCTCGGTAATGACGTCATGGTTCGGAAGCTCTTCCCGAAACAGGCATGCCATGTGTTCTGGGTTGCCGCGTGAGGCGATAAATATCCTTTTCATAAGCGCAGCATGGTGCGTGAACCTCATCTCGTGCAATGCTCAAAAAAATCCAGTTTGCACGCATTTCAACTCATGCATAAGTTCTGGATCTACCAGAACAAAAAAAGCCTCGTAATGCCAATTTCTTGAGCAATTACGAGGCAATCAGGTCAAAAACTAGCCTGGGGACAGCGATAAAATGCGAAAGCCGATCTATTCTCTCAGGTTAAGTTCGTCCGCCCTCAGGCAGGCTACGGAATGACGGTCGCCGCGGGCTAGAAGCGCCGGGATCGCCTCAGCACACTTTTCGATCGCATAGGGGCAGCGCGTCCGAAAAACGCAGCCCGAAGGAGGGTTTATTGGACTGGGAAGGTCGCCTTTGAGGGTGATGCGGCTTCGGCGTATGCGCGGGTCTGGAACAGGTGCGGCATCTAGCAAGGCGCGCGTATAAGGGTGAAGTGGCTTCGAGTAGAGATCCGCTGCCGGTGCGCATTCCATGATCTTGCCGAGATACATGACGATGACGCGGTCGCAGAGGAACTCGATGACCGACAAATCATGACCGATGAACAAGATCGACAATCCAAGCTCTTGCCGCAGATCCTGCAACAGGTTGATGATCTGCGCCTGGATAGACACATCCAGCGCCGAGACTGGTTCGTCGGCGACGATGAACTGTGGATTGACCGCGAGAGCGCGGGCAATCCCAACCCTCTGGCGTTGCCCTCCGGAGAATTCATGGGGGAACCTTGCGGCGGCCGAGCGCGGCAGGCCTACCTTTTCCAGGAGATCACCAACCCGCTCTGCGCGATCCTTGTGAGTCCCGATTTTGTGCAACAGCAGCGCCTCGCCAAGGGTCTGACCAACGCTCATTCGGGGGTTCAGGCTGGCATAGGGGTCTTGGAAGATGATCTGCATCTGGCTGCGCAGCGCCTTGAGTTGCGCAGGCTCGAGACCCGTAACATTGCCCCCATTGAAAATCACCGAACCGTCCGTCGGCTCGACCAGCCGCAGGATCGAGCGTCCGAGTGTCGTCTTTCCCGAACCGGACTCTCCGACCAGGCCAACGACCTCTCCCCTGGCGACCTCGAAGCTGACCCCGTCCACGGCGCGGATGGCGACACCCGGCTTGAACATTGATTTACCGACTTTGTAATGGACTTTCAGATCCACGACCTGGAGCAGGGCTTCAGCCATTCATCTCGCTCCATCGCAGGCAGCGTGCGCCGTGATCGGGGCTCACTGTGAAAACCGGCGGGACTGCCGCCTGGCAGGTATCGAGCGCCCACTGACATCTTGGGCTGAAATCGCAGCCGGCAGGTGGATTGCGAGGATCGACAACGCTGCCAGGAATAGCCTGCAGCCTCACGTGCTGGCCTGCTGCGCGTGCTGCGTGATCGACCTGCGGCATGCTGGACAGCAACCCTTTGGTGTAAGGATGGCTCGGCCGGTCGAACAGTTGATGGACGTCAGCGCTCTCGACGATGCGGCCACCATACATGACAGCAACGCGATCAGCGATTTCCGCAACAACACCGAGATTATGGGTGATGAACAGGATCCCCATGCCGATCTCGCGCTGAAGTCGACGCATCAATTCGAGAATCTGCAGCTGAACTGTTACATCCAGTGCGGTGGTCGGCTCATCCGCGATCAAGAGCGCTGGATTGCAGGCAAGGGCCATGGCGATCATCACGCGCTGACGCATACCACCGGACATCTGGTGCGGATAAATCTCGGCACGACGGGCAGGTTCCGGTATTTCAACCAGCGCCAGCATCTCGATGGCGTGGCTCCATGCCTGGGAGCGGGTCATCCCTTGATGCAGGAGGGCCGCTTCGGCGATCTGCGCGCCTACCTTTTGCGTCGGGTTCAGACTGGTCATCGGCTCCTGGAAGATCATTGAGATTTCATTGCCGCGCAGACCCCGCATGGCCTTTTCAGGCAATCGGGCGAGATCGAGCACAACGCCACCCTTCCCGCGAAACAGGATCTCGCCGGACGCGATGCCGCCGATGGCTGAGGGGATCAGACGCATAACGGACAGGCTGGTCACGGATTTCCCCGAGCCACTTTCACCAACGAGCGCAACAGTCTGCCCTTGTTCGATCGTCAGATCGACGCCCTTGACCGCCCGCACTAGGCCGCTCTCCGTGCGAAACTCGGTCACCAGGTTGCGGATCTCCAGCAGGGGGGCAGCCATCACTTCAGTTGTCCTGCGCGTTGCATTTCCTCGCCGATCCAGGCAAGCGGCATATGGCCATAGCTGAGAAGCGTATCATGAAATCCGAGGGTGTCCCCCTTCCAGCGACGGCGCAGGTCTTTGATGCCTTCGACACCAATCCAGTACATCAACCGGGAGCCGGGGAGCATCGAATTTCGCACGACTTCCGACTCGACTCGTTGAGCTGCAAATCCGGCTTCGTCGCGATAGAACGCCATGGCTTCCTTGATCGTCCAGTCGCCGAGATGCAACTTGACGTCAACAAGGACGCTTGCCGCGTTTCGACGCTCATACTGCTTGAGCAAAAGGATTTCAGTCGGATCATAAAAGCCTGGCGCCTCCATTAAGAGATCCTCGACATAGCAGGCCCAACCTTCGATCATCGTACCGGATCCGAGAAAAGCCAGTCCGAGCGCACAGTCGGTGCCGGCAATCCGGGCAAGGCGCGACGAAGCGGCGCGGGCGCGGGCGTTCTGCGTGTGGTGACCAACGCCCCCATGGTGCACGGAGTGGATGGTCTTCACCGTGGCCGTATTGTTGCCCCGTAGAAAAGCGCTTTTGTCATCACCCGGTGGCGTCACCCAATAAACACTGCCTTCACCTGGATTGAGGCCAGGCGGTGACCGGTAGAACAGAAAATAGAGTGACTGGCTGATCTTCCGAAAACAGGGCGACATCCAGCGATAGTCGAGCCCGTAGTCCTCCGCCGACGTCACCAGCATCGCACCATCACGCCGCGCGACTAAATCGTGATCCCTATAACTTTGGATCACAGACTGTTGGTCGACCGGATGCCTGTCAACGAGACCGGCGATTAGTTCCTGCCAGCTTTTGGCCGGATCGATGCGCCGCGCCATCTCGACAAGTTCGTCGCCCATGCGATCAAAGGCTTCCTGCGCTCGCTCGACCGCCTTACGAGGGCCGAAATCGAGGCCGTGAACTGTCTTCATCACCAGCGTCAGGTGTTCTTCACCACAGGCCGGGTCTGCATCGGCAAACCCTGAAAGCCCCGATGCAAAGGCGTCGAATGCTTCGGCCGCCATTGTGGCAGGCAACGTCCATTCGTCGGCAAATTCGTCGTGCAGACGAATATCGCTGCGCAGAAACTCCGCCATCGCCCACGCCTCGCGCCGAGCACGCGCAGTCCAGCTCTCCGGTATCGCCTGTCCGTTCAGTCGGTCGAGTGCTGACTGGAGAAAGGTCGGCAGTGCGTTGAGCCGCGCAATGAGGCCACCCCGACGAACAGGCGCAGACTGAGGAAGCAGCAGCGAGATGATCGCGAAAGCCGCTTCACCGGAGTACCAGGCGGGATTGGCAAGACGCGGACGCCCTTCGGCCGCAGCCTTCTGGAAGGCAAGTTCGCCCAACATCATCCGGCGGTCGAGGCGATCCCCCGGCGCTTCGGGTTCCAGGGTGTCGGCAAGCTGCCCCTCAAGAGCTGCGATGCCGGCCAACTCCTCCGCCAGGGTCTCCGGCCCGCAAGGCGGCAGGAGGGCGTCATGGGTCTTGTCGCCCATGAAGGTCGCGTCAACCGGGCGAAAGGTCCAGTGATGCTTCAGAAAGGCGTCGACCAGCGAGGGATCGTAGCGGCGCTCCGTCATGCGCCTTTACCCGGCAGATCGACCCAGCGCCGTTCAAAATGCGCCTGGATGATCGCGTCAACGATTTCCTGGCTCTTGGCGCCGTCGAAAAATGTGCATTCCCGCGGCCTGTCATCGAGAATTTCGTCAACGAAGAAGCGGACCAGATTGCGATAGTAGAGTTCGGGCCACGGTGTATTGAGCGTAGTACCGGGCGGCAGGGCCGACGCGCCGACGTCATACGGTATGAACTCTACGGCTTCGGCCTTCGCAATTTTCAACGTCTCTGCCGTGCCGAATTCCGAAATCAACCGAGCAACCGCGGCCCCCTTGGAACCATAAACCCGCAATTCGACGCCTGGGTAATTTCCCACCGCCACATAACTTGTCTGCAAAAGACCTTGGGCGCCGCTTGCATATTCCACCAGTGCGACAGCACCATCTTCGACCTTGATCTTCTGCAACCCCTCTTCGTCCCGCACGATCCGTTCGGGGATAAAGTTCTTCATGGTGGAGGCGACCGAGCCGAACTCACCTCCGAGCCACCGCATAAGGTCGATCAGATGGGAGCCATAACCTACGATCGAAGACGGAATGAGGGAACTGCGATCGACGCCGGGCGTGATCTGGCGCAGCGGTTCCTGCGGATCCAGCCATTGGCTGTTCTGCTCAAAGCCGTGGATGTGGAAAATTTCCCCTAAAGTGCCGTCGTCGATCCACGCCTTGATCTGCCTGATTGCCGGGGAATAGCGAAAGGTGAAGCCGAGCTTAGTGCGCACCCCAGCGGCATCGGCCCTGGCCGCGGCCTCAAAGGCAGGTGCTGCGAGCGTATGCAGCGGCTTTTCCGATAGCACATGTTTGCCGCCGGCAATCGCGGCAAGGCTGAGCGGCAGATGCGTATGTGTCGGCGTGCAGACATCGACCATCTGCACATCAGGATCCGCGATCAACTTGTCCGGGTCGGTATAGACTTTTCTGGCGCCATATTTTTCGGCCATGGCCCTGGCGCGATCACCATCAACATCGCACACCGCAATGAGGTCGACGCGCTGATGCGCCCTGTAGCCCGGGAGGTGCGCCTTGTCTGCCCAGGTGTGTGCGCCGATCAGTCCGACGCCGAGTTTGCTGGTCATGGGAGGGTCTTTCCGATTGAAGCGACATAGGCTTCGAGTTCATCGAAGTTATGGAAGCCGAGATCGCGCTTGCCGTCCTCGATTTCGTAGATCATGGAAAACAGCTTTTCGTTGAGCCTCGTGTCGGCTCCTGCCTTCCGGCCGTAGTCAATGAGCTTGCCACTGGACGAGCGGGTTTCCGAGGGACGCTTGCGATAGACAATGTCCCACCAGATGCCAGAACCCTTCTTCTTGAAGTTGTGCGTGGGCTTGGTGTCCTGATCCTTTTTCAGCAGCCAGATGGCGTGGTTGATATTGGCCAGAAGCTTCTGGCTGTCCGCAGCCGTTTTCACACGGTAGTTCGCTGGGTCAAAGAAATCGAAGGCCTGCACATCGATGCCGTTGGCATCGGCAACCTCCAGGGCTTCCTTGACGATAGCGCCGGCAATGCGCGCGTAACGCTCGACGCCCAGCGTGTCACGGATCTTGGCATCGGCAAGTGCCGAGAACACCACCTGCGACGCGTAAACTTCCTTAGCCCAGATCTGACCCCAGATGTGGTTGGAATATTGCACCTCAGTTAATGCGCTCAAGGCTTCCCCCAGTTCCTGAAGGCGCGGCGTCATCTCGCCGTTGAGTTCGCCAAGCTGGATCGGCCCCTCATGGACGAATTCCACATAGCCCGGATCCACGAGTGCCCCGCCGTAATTCGGGATCGATCCCATCACGATCCGCTCACCAGGCAATCCCGCCGCGTCGAGCGCGGCGATCATGTCTGGCTCGTTGAAGCCGTTCTGGTAGGAGACGACGCAGCTGTCTGGGGTCAGCAGCGGAATAACCTGCCTCAGTGCCTCGACCGCATGCTGCGACTTGGTGGCGATCAAGACCGTCCCAAGTGACCCGGTCAATTGGTCTGGTGTTAGCGCCCTGACCGAAACGGTCATTTCACCGCGAACCCCGTCGATGAACAGGCCCTTTTCGTTGAGAGCGGCAACGTGTTCGCTCCAACGATCGACCAAAAGCACATCGTGGCCGGCCTCTGTCATATAGGCGCCGGCAAGCCCGCCGATTGCGCCGGCCCCGAGAATGGTGATCTTCATGGATCAGGCCTTTTCGATAACTGTTTGCGGAAACATTTCGAGGCTCTGCGGGCTGTTGGCATGGCTGTAGAGCGCCTCCAGGAATATCGGCCACTCATCCTTCGTGACGCGTTCGCGGACCCGCCTGACGCTTTCATTGCCAGCCCAATAGGAAGAAATGAAGGGTCCACGAAACGGGTGTGCCGCCATACGCAACCGACCCTGCACCCATGCTTCCTGTCCCATGGCGGTGTTGCGCAGATAATCGGCCACCTCTTCGCGCGCGACACCTTCGACCATCAACATCCAGGCAGCACTTGTCTGAGAAGCGGAGCGGACGCGACGAAGCTCCATGTGGATCTCGTCGTCCGCATCCTCGATGAAATCGATAAGGTGGACGCCTTGATCACCGATGCCTTCCTGGACACAGCCGGTGATCGCATCGGTAGTGATGAGAAGCGCATCTGCGGGCGCCCTTCCGGCCTCCACCGCGGCCTTGGTCGACAGCAATTGTGTCGAATGCCCAGGATAGACCTCGTGACAGACAAGATGCTTCAATGCAGCGCGGGTGAAGCTCAAATCGAGATTGAGATCCATCTTACCGTCTTTGAACGAGCAGCGCGCGGTATAGAACATGCCGCGCACGGGATTGAGCACCATATCATAATCGCCAGTGTCGAAGATCAGCGCGTCCGTACGCGACTTGGCCTCGGCCATCAGCTCCCGAAACACCGTATCAATCCGATCAGTCGGCACTGTGCGGTCTTCTTCCCAGGACTGAACCCTCTGGGCGAGTGAACCCCGCACAAATCCCGACTTTCTCAACAAGGCATCAACCTTGGCGCGGGCATCCTCTATCAAGGCCGCATCCTCGCGTCCGGCAGGCGCACCGACGAGATCGGTGACTTTCTCCTCGAATGACGGGCTTGCGCCCGACAACATCTTGACCGCGACCCGCACGGACTTGATCATGCCGTGCAAAAACACACGGCGGGGGCCGGCGGTCAGGCCAGCAACCTGCGCCTCGAGCTCGGTCAAGTCCGCACGAATACGGTCGCGGTCGTCGTAGCGTCGGGCATCGACAAGGCCGTCGCCCAGGTAGATCGGCACGAGGCCCTCACCGCCCAGCAGACTGCCTTGCGCCGGCATACTGCGCTCAAGTGCGTCTATGCCCATAGTGATTGCGGTCAATTGTCTGCCGATTTCAAAGGAATTCATCTGTCGTTAATCCCAGTCATAAGGGGTCAGAACCCGAAGGTCTCAGTGTTCGAAGATGCCTTCGGGGTTCTTGAAGGACTTAAATTCCAGCGCATTGCCGGCAGGATCCTTCAGGAAGAAGGTTCCCTGTTCGCCAGGTTCGTCCTTGAAGCGCACCTTGGGCTCCATGACAAAGGGATACCCTACCTTGCGCAGCCGTTCGATTAAGCCATTCCAGGCGTCCCAGGGCAAAACCGCGCCGAAGTGATGCAACGGAACCAAATCCGTTCCAACCTTGGAGGTCGCCGTGGATTTGGCGTCCATGTTGAGATGGGCGGATATCTGGTGGCCGAAGAAATCGAAGTCGATCCAGTTGTCGGCTTCTCGGCCGACCTTGCAGCCGATGATTTCGCCATAAAAATGACGAGCGGTTTCCTTGTCGTCGATGGCGAACGCCATATGGAAAGGGATCATTCTGAACGCCTTTTGCGTGATTGGCCTTAAGGGTGCCAGCGCCTAGCCTGCGACCCGTGGGAAAAGCTATCGTCTTGACGCTACTCCGCAAGGCGCATAAAGATCGGTTTTCCATGATGTGAAGGAATGAAAACACGTGCGTGGGCGCCTCTTGCCTTCACTCAATGCGATAAGAACCTTCGAAGCTGTCGCCAGGCACAACAGCTTTACGCGAGCTGCGGAAGAGCTGAATGTGACTCAAAGCGCGGCGAGCCGTCTGGTGCGAAGCCTTGAGGAATACCTGCAGGTGTCGCTGTTCACCCGCCAGAGCCGACGGATTGAGCTCACAGATCAGGGTCGATTTTACAACGCGCTGTTGCGTGACGCTCTCGATCTGATCGAGGCAGGCACGGTGGAGCTGATCTCATCCAAAGCGGGCAAAGGGACCTTGTCAATTGGCATGCTGCCGACATTCGGCACGCGATGGCTGCTACCGCGGCTGCCGGCATTTCAGGAGCAGCACCCGGAGATCGCGCTCAATATCGTTTCTAGCGACGGTGAACTTGATTTCACGAAAGAGCGGATCGATGTCGCCATCCGCTTCGGCCATGGAAATTGGACAGATGCAATTGTCGATCCATTGATGAGCGAGGAGATCCAGGTTGTCTGTAGCCCGCGGCTCATGAATGGCGAGCATCCCATCACAAGCTATGAGTCGTTGCGCCACCATCGGCTGATCCGCCACTCAACTCGACCACACAGCTGGGAACACTGGTTTCGCTCCGTCGGCGTGCATCCTGAGGATCTCCAATGGGGTCCTAGCCTCGAGCACTTTTTCATGATCATTCAGGGTGCTGTTGCTGGGCTTGGCGTCGCCTTGCTCCCGACATTCCTGATCGAGGAGGATATCCGCAACGGCAATCTGATCACGCCGTTTACCGATCGCATCGCTGGCCCAGGCGCCTACTACCTCGTCACGTCAGCGGCAAAGAGTGAACTCCCGCGGGTAAAGATCTTTCGAAGTTGGCTTCTCGGGCAGCTAGCGTGACGCCTGGCTTGATCCAAGTCAGGGAAGCTGTTCTACCTCGAAAGATAAGGCAGACACTGCCTCCAGTCCAAAGCCCATGGCCAAGGCTTCGTGACACGGGCCAGCGCGAGAACCCCTTGGGCGGCTGATATTCTCGCACTTAAGCCAGGGCCGGGTGCGGGAAGCCCCCTTCCCCTACCCCCCATCACCCCTTACGCGACGCGATATAGGCTCGCCAGCCGCCAAGCTCAGTCACCTCCTGCGCGCCCTTGACCGCATAGGGTTCGCACAGAAACCCGGACACTTGGCTGCCGTCATCGAGCATGACTTTGCCGATGCCAAGCGGGGCTGGGATGTTCTGGACGAAACGGCCGAACGCTTGAGGTGTCACCTTCCAAACCTCGACCTCCAACCCCTTGCCCTCAAAGCCAGGCTCACGGATCAGGCCGGGCTTCGGAGGCGTGGTATTGGGCAGAACGTAGAGCCGGTACTCGCCGGCAGTGCGGCAGGTCTTCACCAGTTTTCCGCCGGGACCAGTCAGTTCGTGGTTGAGCGGCATGCCGGTCAGATGCGCGCCGACCACCATGATGGTGACGAGTCCGTCATCCGGTTCTGCGACCTTGGATGCTTCAGGCAGACTTACCGCCTTGTCCTTGCCCATGCCCGAAGCGGCTGCTCGATGCATCGCATCGGCGAAGGGGGCCAGCGCATCATCCGAGAAGGAAGGCCCGAACAGGGTGACCCCGCTCGGCAGGCCGTCGGTACCAAATCCGCCGGGAACGGCGATTGCCGCATAGCCGAAGAGATTGGCGAAATTGGTGTAACGGCCGAAATGGCTGTTCTTGACGATCGGGTCGGCGAGCATCGCATCCACCGTATAGGTGGTCGGCGAGGTTGGCAGCATCAAAATGTCGAGCTTTTCCCACTCGGCTAGTGCCTTCTGGCGCAGATGGCCAAGCTTATACTGCCCTTCGAAAGCATCGACCGCGTCATAGGCTCCCGCACCCTCGATGATCTTGCGCACGGTCGGGTCAAAATCATCGGCATTGGTGGCGATAAAATCCTTGACCGCCGCCAGACGCTCGGCAACCCAAGGGCCGTTGTAGAGCAGTTCGGCGGCCTGCCGGAATGGAGCATAGTCGAAGGGCACGATGGTGGCCCCTAGCGATTTCGCCCGCTCGATGGCAGCATCATAAAGAGCCTCAACGGCGGCATTGCCAAAGAACTCCCGCTCTGCTCCGTCGAGTACGCCGATGCGAAGGCTGCTTGCCGGAAGTGCGGCAGGCACGGCCTTCCGCGAATAGGGATCAGCTGTATCGAGACCATCCATGATCTTGCGGATCGCAACGCCATCACCGACGGTTGCGGCAAAGACCGTCACCACGTCGACGCTGCGGCAAGCCGGCACGACGCCGACATTCGGCACCAGACCCGGCGTCGGTTTGATCCCGACGAGGTTGTTGAAGGCGGCCGGTACCCGGCCGGAACCGGCCGTGTCGGTGCCGAGCGAAAAGCTTGCAAGACCTGATGCAACAGTCACCGCCGAACCTGACGAGGACCCGCCAGAGACATAGTCCTTGTTGAACACGGAACGAGGGGCGCCATAGGGCGAGCGTGTGCCGTTCAAGCCAGTTGCGAACTGATCGAGATTGGTCTTGCCGATCACCAAAGCACCGGCGGCTTTCAGGCGAGCAACGACGGTTGCGTCCCGGTCCGGAGAGTAAGCAAAGGCCGGGCAGGCGGCTGTCGTCGGCAGGCCCGCGACGTCGATATTGTCCTTGACCGCAAAGGGAATGCCCCAGAGCGGCAGGCTGTTGGGTTGAGGGGCGTTTGCCACCAGCGCATTGGCCGCTGCCCGCAGATCGTCATCCGGCGTTTGCGTGATGAAAATCGCCGGATCATCCGAAGCTTTGCGGCGGGCGATGACCTCTTCCACGAGATCGAGCGGCGAAAGACCTCCGGCATACAGTGCCTTCAGCGAGGCGAGATCGAGAATGGCAGGGATCATGCGGCTTCCTCCAGAACAACCAGCACATCGCCGGCCTTGACGTTGCGCCCCGGTCCGGCACGAACATCGCGCACAGTACCCGCGGCATGAGCGGTTACGTTGATTTCCATCTTCATGGACTCGATGATGGCGAGTGTGTCGCCCGCCTTCACCGTCTGGCCCTCTTCGACGAGCAATTTCCAGACATTGCCGGGCACAGCACTTTCCACGCCGAAGCAGCCTTCGGGAATATCTCCGCCAAGGCCAGGTCCTGCCCCTTCGTCCGTGACGAAGCTGTCGAGACCTTCTTCCTTCCAGCGACGGCGTTCTGCCTCAAAGGCTGCCTGCTGCCCCTGCTTGAAGGCCTTTATGCTATCAGCATTACGAGCAAGCTCCGCTTCGTAGTCGGCGTAGGAAAAAGTGCCCTCTTCAATGCGGATCGGATAGCCGCCATGCGGGAAGGCCGCACGCGCCTCCATCAGCTCCTCGTGAGAAACGGGGAAGAAGCGAATCTGATCGAAGAAATCGAGCAGCCATGGCTTCCCCTCGGCAAAGACATCGGTTTTTCGCCAGGTGTTCCACACCTGGATGGTGCGGCCGAACAGTTGGTAACCGCCCGGCCCTTCCATGCCGTAGATGCACATATAGGCGCCGCCAATGCCGACGGCATTTTCCGGCGTCCAGGTGCGGGCCGGGTTGTATTTGGTTGTCACCAGCCGATGGCGAGGATCAAGCGGGGTCGCCACTGGCGCGCCGAGATAGACGTCGCCCAGCCCCATGACCAGATAAGAAGCGTTGAAGATCGTGTCTTTCACCGCCTGCTCATCGGCAAGCCCGTTGATGCGGCGGATAAACTCGATATTCGACGGGCACCAGGGGGCATTCGGGCGCACCAGCTCCTGATACTTGCGCATGGCAAGTTCAGCTTCAGGGTCGTTCCAAGAGAGCGGAAGCCAGACGGTGCGGCTCGGCACCTTGACTTCGGAGACCGGTGGCAGGCTCTTTTCGATTTCCATCAACTGGCCAAGCAACTTTGCCCGCGACAGGGTCGTGCCATCGTAATGGATCTGCAGCGAACGAATGCCAGGCGTGAGATCGATCAACCCGGGAAACCGTGCCGCCCGAACGGCCTGCATCAGAAGATGAACCCGCATGCGGATGGCGATATCGAGCTGCATCTCGCCATATTCGACCAGGAGATTATCATCGCCCTGGCGGCGGTAGACAACTTGGACCGGGACGTCGGTGAGTGAGGCGAGGACCGGAGAGCCGGCTTCGACGTCCAGGCGGGACAGACTCGGCGTCACGACAGGCAAATCGGCATCCCGCGAAACCGCATGAAACCGGATCGTATCTCCCGGCTTGAACTGCCCCATCTTCCACTGTTCGTCGCGCACAATCACCGCCGGGCAGACGAAGCCGCCAAGGCTTGGACCATCCGGCCCCAGAATGATCGGCATGTCGCCGGTAAAATCGATCGCACCGATGGCATAGGCGTTGTCGTGCAGGTTGGAGGGATGTAGCCCTGCCTCGCCACCATCCTGACGCGCCCATTTGGGTGCCGGGCCGATCAGGCGCACACCGGTGCGGGCGGAATTGAAGTGCACCTCATAAGGCGTTGAGAACAACGTCTCGATGTCTTCACGCAGGAAGAAATCTGGTGCGCCGTGGGGACCATAGATGACGCCGACGGACCATTCACGGGTGAGCGCAGCCGGCTCGGCAGCGGGCTTCACATCTGTCTGCTCGACGCGCGCCAGGCGCAACACATGGCCGGCGCGAAGCGTGCCCGTGGCATTGCCGCCAAACTGGCCGAGGCCAAATGTTGCGCGCGAGCCCATGACAACCGGCGCATCAAAGCCTCCGGCAACAGCGAGATAGGCGCGCTGGCCGGCGCCTGAAATGCTGCCGATCGTCAGCGTCTGGCCAGCTTTGACCTCTACCGCCCTGTCATGCGCCACTGGCTGACCATCCACCGCCATTGGCATTAGGGCACCGGCAAGCGCCACCACCGTATCGGAGAAGAACTTCAACACCGGCCCGGAGACAGTGAGCTCCAGGGCAGCCGTATAATCGTGGTTGCCGACCAGCCGGTTGGCATGGCGGAAGGAGCGCTCGTCCATGGGACCGGAGGGTGGCACACCAACATGCCAAAGCCCGATCCGGCCTGGCAATTCCTGCAGAGATGATTGCGCGCCGGGTGCGATAACCTCGACGACATCAGGCACGAAGTCGAAGTCCTTGAGTGCGGTTGTCGCGACATCGCCGCTGAGAAAGAGTTCTGAGGCCGCGATCGCTTTCAGGTAGCCGAGATTGGTCTCGATGCCGCAAAGCGATGTCTTGTCGAGTGCCTTGGACAAAGCTGCAATAGCGGCATCACGATCGGCACCCGAAACGATGACCTTGGCCAGCATCGGATCATAGAAGGGCGTCACCTCGGTCCCGGTTTCCACCCATCCGTCGACCCGGACATCTTCGGGGAACTTCACCTCCGTCAGCAGTCCGGCACTCGGACGAAAACCCGCATGGGGCATCTCGGCATAGACACGCGCCTCGATAGCCGCACCCTTCGGCTTCAGGTCTTCCTTGCCGCTCAGCACATCCTCGCCGGCCGCCTGCCGGATCATCCATTCGACCAGATCGATGCCGAAGACCGCTTCGGTGACGGGGTGTTCGACCTGCAGACGGGTGTTTACTTCCAGAAAATAGAATTCCTCGTGTGCCGGGTCATAGATGAACTCGACCGTGCCGGCAGAGGCGTAGTTCACCTGCCGACCGAGTGCCACGGCCGCCTTATGCAGCTTTGAGCGAACCTGATCCGAAAGGCCTGGCGCCGGCGTTTCCTCGATCACCTTCTGGTTTCGCCGTTGCAGCGAGCAGTCGCGCTCACCGAGCGCAATGACGCGACCCTTGCCATCGCCAAATATCTGCACCTCCACATGGCGCGCCTTGGACACAAACCGCTCCAGATAGACGCGGCCATCGCCAAAGCTGGACTTGGCGGTGCGCTGCACGCTGTCGAAGGCAGCGGCCAGAGCCTCCGCTGTGTCGCAAAGCTGCATGCCGATCCCGCCACCGCCGGCAGTGGATTTCAGCATCACCGGATAGCCGATTTTTTCTGCGGCAGTCACTGCTGCCTCACGATCCACAAGCAGGTCGGAGCCAGGCAGCAGAGGGACGCCGCTTTCTTTCGCCAATTCGCGCGCTGTGTGCTTCAGGCCGAAATCAGCAATATTCTGCGGACTGGGGCCAATAAAGGCGATGCCTTCAGCCTTCAGCCGCTCGGCAAAACCGATGTTTTCCGACAGGAACCCATAGCCGGGATGCACCGCTTGCGCGCCTGTCTGCAGGCAGGCCGCAATGACTGCATCAACGTTCAGGTAGCTTTCAGAAGCGGGTGCCGGACCGAGGCGCACGGCCTCGTCGGCCAGGAGCACGGCTTTGGAAAACCGGTCGGCATCGGAATAGACGGCGACCGATGCGATGCCCATGTGCTTCAGCGTGCGGATGACCCGCACGGCGATCTCGCCGCGGTTGGCGATCAGGACTTTTTCAAACATCAGGCGTCCTCACCCTCCCAGACGAGCACCCGTACCGGCGTCGGGTCGAAACCGTTGCAGGGATTGTTGATCTGTGGGCAGTTGGAAATGACCAGCAGCAGGTCCATCTCCGCCTTCAACTCCACGTAATCGCCAGGCGCCGAAATGCCGTCGACGATGGTCATTTCACCCGAAGGTTCGATCGGCACGTTCATGAAGAAGTTGATGTTAGGCACGACGTCCCGCTTGCTCATGCCGTGCTTGGAAACCTCCAGCACGAAATTGTCGCGGCAGGCATGCAGGTATTTCGTGTAATGGCCGAAACGGACCGTGTTGCTCTCGCAGGAGCAGGCACCGGCGGATGTGTCGTGCCGCCCGCAAGTGTCTGCGGTCATCACCGCCATCACTCGGCCTTCCGAGGAGATGATCTTCGTGCCGGTCGAGATATAGGCCGCACCCTGCTCGCGCATCGTGTCCTGGCTGGAATAGCGCTCGGAAAAATCTTGAGCGTTGTAGAACAGGGTGTCTATGGCCTGCTGGCCGTAACTGTCCTCGATGCGTAGGATCTGGCCCTTCTTGACCACGGTGGAAAAAGGGGCTTCGGCGGGAATGTAGTGGTCCTGCACGGCATTGGTCAGCGTGCGGGCGGAAGAGGTCTGGACGAACTGGGTCATGGTTTCTCTCCGCTCACAGGGCCGCGAATGCGTTGTTCTCAAAGCCGCGTACGGCTTCGGGCGTCGCCGTGCGGCAGAGATCGTCGGCGCTCGGCGCGCTGGCCTCAATGCGGGTGACCGTGACCGGGTTTGGGGCATAAACGGGATTCGGATCGAGCGGATGTGGGCAGTTGGAAAAGCCGACGATCATGTCCATGTCTGCGCGCAAATCGACATAATCGCCTTGCTGCACCAGTTCCGGCTTCCAATGGAACTTGCCGTCTGCATCAACACGAACCGGGGCAAACAAGGCGAGCGCCGCCGGAATATCCCGCTTGTCGAGACCGGCTTTGGTGGCGAGCAGCACGAAATTGTCGCGCGTGTTGCGAAGGGCCGGACCATTGGCACCGGCATACTTCTTTGCGTTCGAGGAGGCCGTTGAGCCACCCACCAGCACGTCATGGGCACCGCAGCTGTCTTCCACGATCGAAAACATCACGCGGCCCATGTCGGAAAAGATCACCCGGCCCTTGGCCAATCCGGTGGTCCACTGCACCTTCACCGTATCCGGCAGGTTCAGCCGTTCCGTGGTATCGGCAGCATTCCAGGCGATCAGCGACAGCGTCGACAAACCCTGATCGAGTGAGATGCGCAGCACCTCGTTTGCCTTGACGCGGGTCGACCAATACCAGCCTCCGGGGATGATTTCGCGGTGGATGATGCGGTCCTCGGCTATTGAGGCAGCGGGCTTGTCACTTTTGCCCGGCAGCGCCTTAGGCGTCGCATTCAGCCCCTGACGCTGATGTTCTTCGTAGCGCGCCCTATTGGCGGCGATTTCGTCATGAGAACGGCGGATGTGCATATTCATCTCCAGTGGATGTCGGCTGGGTCGTCCCGGCTATTGCCCCTGTGAGGCGACCGGGCCGTCCCGGTCTGGGCGAAAGATGGATGCCTGACCTGCCTGTCTCGGTGGCCAGATGGTGATGTCGCGGGTGATGGTTGCGCCGTAGCGCAGCCTTTCCTCCGGCCGGTCGCGGGGACGCTCGAACGCCACGACGCGGGTGGCGAGCGTAAACGCCTCGCGCATATCATGGGTGACCATGACGACGGTCATCGGCGCCTCGTGCCAGAGCTTTTTCATCAGCACATGGATTTCAGTGCGGATGCCGGGATCGAGCGCGCCGAAGGGCTCATCGAGCAGCAGAACCTTGGGCCGCATGATCAACGCCTGTGCCAGCGCCAGCCGCTGCTGCATGCCGCCGGAAAGCTGTGCCGGATATTTGGCTTCAGAACCGGAAAGCCCGACTGCTGCGATCATCGCGCGCGCCTCCTCCTCCACCGTATGGCGAGCCGCGCCGAACAGGCGCGCCGCGCGGCGAGAGCCCTGCAATTCCTTGCCGAACATGACATTGCCGAGAACCGTCAGATGCGGAAACACCGAATAGCGCTGGAAAACGACGCCGCGATCCGGTCCCGGCTCTCTCGGCAGAGGCACCCCATCAAGCAGGATTTCGCCGCGGGTCTGACCTTCCTGTCCGAGCAACAAACGCAGGAACGTGGATTTGCCGCAGCCCGACGGGCCGACCAAGGCGACGAAGGCTCTGGATTCGATCTCGATCGAAACGTTTTCCAGCACGATCTGGTCGCCATATTCCTTCCAGAGGTTCCTGATCGACAGCGCGCTCACTTGCCCTTCTCCAGGTCCGACCAGGGGAAGACGGCGATGCGCAGGCGATCGAGGAGGATATCGGTCGCGACGGCGAGAAGCGTGATCCAGACGACATAGGGGAAGATCACATCCATCGAGAGATAGCGGCGCACCAGGAAGATGCGGTAGCCGAGGCCGCTGTCAGACGAGATTGCTTCCGCCGCAATGAGGAAGAGCCAGGCTGGGCCGAGCTGCAGGCGAAGCGTGGTGATGAGACGTGGCAGGATCTGTGGCAGGACCACACGCAGCGCTATCTGCCAGGAGGAGGCCGACAAGGTCTCGGCTTTGACGATCATTTCGCGCGGCAGGGACAGTGCCGTCAGCGCCAGATCGCGCACCATGATCGGGGCAACACCGATGACGATCAGGGCAATCTTGGAGGCTTCACCAAGCCCCATGACGATGAACAGGATCGGCAGGAGCGCCAGCGGCGGCACCATGGAAATGGCGCCGATGAAGGGAGAAAGCAACGCCCTTGCATAGGGTAGGATGCCGATGATCAATCCGAGCAGCAACGCAATTGCCGTGGAAATACCGAGACCGACACCAAGCTTATCAGACTGGCAGCCGTATCCGACCACAGGAGAAAATCTCCCGTGCGCGGATCCGCGACGAAAGCCATGCGGTTGATGGTTTCGGCCAAGACAGACAGTCCGGGCAGCAGCTTGTCATTGGCATTGTCGGCCAGCCGCTCGGCCGAACCAATCATGTAGACGGCCAGCACGAGAACGAAAGGCAGCAGTGCCAGCGACAGGCGGGCGCCATTGCTCGGGCGTGCATTGATCCAGCGCATCGGCTTTCTCCTTCTGACACGGCGTTCGCGGCCGGCCTCAAAGGACCGGCCGAAGCGGTTCAGAGCGCACCCTTTGCGGCAGCGTCCATGTAAGCTGTGGTGAAGCGAAGCTTCACATTGGCCTTGTCGCCGAGCACGGAACCATCTGGCATCTCGATGCCGATGACATCAGCCGACGGCGCACCATTGCCAAGCAGGCCCTTGTCGAACAGGAAGGTGCGGACGAGATCCATGGTCTTGGGTAGATCGGGCGAAGCGGTGAAGGTGACGGCATCAGCCGGCTTGTCGAAGAGCTTCGTCGCCGCCATCTGCGCCTCAAAGCCGGCAAGGTCCGTGCCGGAGGCCGAGCCCATGGCAGTCCGGGCCGCCTTGCCTTCGTCGGTCGCTGCCGTCATCACGGCCAGGGTGTCGTACCAGATACCGGCGAGCGCCTTGCCGAAATCAGGATTGTCCTTCAGGACGTCGGAATTGGCGACCATCAGGTCGATGATCTCGCCCGGGATCTGCGAACTGTCGAAGACCTTCTTCGCCGACCTGTCCTCGAGAATGCTGGCGACCAGCGGGTTCCAGGTGACGACGGCCGAGACTTCCGGCGTCTGATAGGCGGCAACCATATCGGCGTCGGAGGTATTGACCACCTTCACATCCCGTTCGGACGAACCGATGCTTTCGAGCGCGCGCGCCAGCAGGTAGTGGGAAACGGAGAATTCGACGAGGTTGACGTTCTGGCCCTTCACATCCTCGAGCGTGTCCTTACCCTTCAGGATCACCGCATCATTGCCGTTGGAAAAGTCACCGACGATGACGGCGGTTGTGTCGACGCCGCCGGCGGCGGGGATAGACAAGCCGTCCATATTGGTGAGCGTCACCGCATCGAAGGCACCGGCGGTGTACTGGTTCATCGATTCCACATAGTCGTTGAACTGGGTGACCTCGATATTGATGCCATACTTGTCGGCCCATTTCTTGACGATGCCATGGTCTGCCGCATAGCCCCACGGCATCCAGCCGACATAGATCGACCAGGCAACCTTGAAGTCCTTCTTCGGCGCAGCCTCTGCAGAAGTGAGGCTGGCCAGGGCCAAGGCGGCCGAAAGCGCAGTCATCGAAAGAAGCTTTGAAAACGTCTGCATGTGCATTCCCCTTTTGGCTCATCTCAAAAAGGGATCGGCATGGACCATCGCGCCGCCAATCCCTTGGCTTACGAGGTCTCCCGGGCTTTTGTCCCGCCGTGCACCCGTCGGGATGTCTCCCCGCCGGTAGCCGCTCTCGGACCAGTCGCGCTTCTCAAACGAAGCGCCGGAACCCTAGCGGCCAACTCTGATATCGCTTCATGCAAACACCGTGCCAAGGCTGAGCGAGCCCTGAATCAAAGCCCTACTCCTGTCGCGGGGCAAAAAGTGCATACATTTTTGACAAAGGCTGGTCACAAACTATGCAATCAGATGGGAGTGAGGTTTGAGAATGTGTTCGCTTAATCGATATCTAGCAGGCATTGGGCGCTCGACACCGCGACCTGAGACGCCTCCAGCCTAGCGAGATGTGACCGTTATCCATAATCGACGTCGAGCAGTTCAAAGCGCTCAATGCGGTTACGGTTTTGAGCCAGGAAATTTGACTGTATGACGAATTTGTCTTTCAGAAGTCTCTCAGGCATGCCGAGACCAGGCCCCTGGCCGATCGCATCGTTCCAGCCGACATAAAGATAAGCGCTTTGGCTAGTCGCACGGCATAAGCTATGAACGAGGTGGCGGATAGATCGTGAGGATCCAACACGCGCGGGTGCAAAGGTCGCGCATATCAGCAATAGCGGGACGGAGCGAATGATGCGTGGAGACGCGAGAATAGCAACTTCCCCGTCGGTGGCGCAAAGATAGCGGTAAACCGGGGAGCTAATGCGACGTTTCATTTGCTCAAGACTAAGACGTATTCCCGAAGCTTCGGGGGAAGCACACTGAATACATGCTTGTGCAACGCCCTCAATGTCGTTGCGGACGCTCACAAGCCGACCAGGGCGGAGAAAGCTTAAGGGAGGCGCAAGCCCGAGGCGTACCGGGAGCGATGTCGCCTCGTCCATACGAAAGTGCCGCCTGTTGAGAACGGAAGCGCCAGCGTTTGCGTAAGCGAAGATGAGCTGCGCATCTTTCTGGGCGACGATCGTTTTCATCTCTTTGTAGAGAAGACTGGCGACTTTGGTCGATCGATAGTCCGGGGAAACGAACAAATCGACCAACTCGGCAGCGGTACATTCGCGATCATTCAGCACGAATGTCTTGAACAGGCAGCCCAGTTGGCCGATTTTGGAGCCATCGGAAAATGCGGATACAACCTTCACGTCGTCGTATCCGCGCGTGTAGGTCCACGCAAATCTCTGCGCCGACAACGCTGGACCATCTTTTTGAAATGCCAACGAAGCCAGGTTCGATGTGAGTTCCGCGTTCAGCGCCAGTGGTTCTTCGACGTGTATCTTTAGAGTCATAAAAGCCGCTCTCCGCACCAGCGCTTTCGTCACCCCGGCGCTCTAGGCCACCAGGGGTCTACCCGTCCGCCAATACCAGCTTCCACGCCAGGTGACCATTTTAAGAGGCTCGGCGCTCGGCATCGCATTGCGAAGGGAGCGAACTGGCTTCACTGAATGCTAAACGGAAAATACTTTGCATTGATTTCGTCGTATTTACCGTTCGCCTTGATTTCATCCAGAGCTGTATCGAGGATCTGCAGGAGCTGGGTATCGTCCAGGCGAACGGCGATACCTGCTCCCTCCCCAAAAAACTCGTCGTTTTTGATGTCCGAACCCGTGAACTCGCAACAGGCTCCCGCTCGTGTGTTCGCCAGCCAGTCATAGATGGCGAGCTTGTCTTCTAAAATAACATCGACTGTCCCATCGGCGAGCCCTTTATAGAGGTCCGGAGATGCATGGAACACGGTGGTCTCGACACCGGAGAGAAACCGCTTGGCATACTCCTCCTGCGAGGTGGCGGCCGTTACGCCGAGCTTCAAACCGGCCAGGTCTTTAAGATCTGCCGATAGTGCCTGAACATCCTTGCGCTTAACCAGGATTGAGGGGCTATCATAATAGCGACGAGTGAATGCCACCTTTGCGCGTCTTTCTGCGCTCATCGACATTGAGGAGACGATTGCGTCATACCTCTTCTTGATGAGATCCGGGATCATTGCCGTCCACTCCTGGATCACAAACTCGCAATCCAGCTTCCCCGCGTCGCAAAGGGCCTTTGCCAGTTCAACGTCAAACCCCTGCAATTCTCGATTTGCATCGAGGAAGTTGAAAGGTGGGAAAGCGCCTTCAACCGCAATTCGTATGTTTTGCCTCTGCTGGGAAAAACTCGGAGCTTGAAATGAAAGCAAAAGCAAGACGGCCCCAGCCACAGGCAAGACCTTCTTGGAAAACAGTGTGATAGACATTGCAAGCCTCCCTCTGCTGTCACGCTTCAAGGACCGTTCATCCTTCAACCTAAGCACGTAAGTCTTAAAGAGGTCGCTCCGGAATTGGCTAAGTTTGCCTCTTCTTGAAAAGCATTTGGTAATTCGTGTCGTTCATAACGATGTAGGGCGGGAGGAGATCTGTGAGCGTACACTTGTCAATTGCGTCTTCGAACCGACCATCGCGCTGGGCAACCTACAAGATTACGCTCATCCTCCTGACATTGAGCGGTCTTGCCGTGCTTGGGCTTGTCTTTCTGGCGGCGTTTTGGGCTGCAACAGAAAGCGACGCTGTCGCACAAGAACGCCAGCGACGCCTGGTGAATGACCGCCTGCAGGCCCAGATGGATCAGGCGGCTCATGAAATCGAATTGATGTCCGTCGGCTTTTCTTCATTTTTGAACAGCGGTCCCGGGCAGAAAGCCCCGCTGGATCTTGCGCGCGCGACGTGGTCGGCAGCAACATTTGGACGAATTGCAACATCGGTGTTTCGCTATGACGCCGCTTTCGTGGTCAACGCGAATGGTGAGCTTGTTGTGCCAAGAGACGCCGACAACGACAAACGCTATCGTTGGCTTAAACCTTTGCTAATGCCTTTGCTTCGTAGGGAGACGGCCCTACCGGATTCCCTCTCCCTCTTTGTCAGGAATGGAAAACCTTCGGCAAAGATCGGGCTGATGAAGCTAGAAGGGAGACCCTCTATTGCGGGCGCAATTCCGATATCCATGGTGGAGCATAAGGACATTGCCCAACGTCCAGGGGAGAGTGGTCTCTATCTGGTCGCATTCCGGTTCCTGGATGGAGCTGCACTCCAGGAGCTGAGCAAGGAGCAAGGACTTGCGGGCGCGCGCTATTCGCGAGCATCGGATCAGGATCCAAACGAAATCGCGTTTCAGATCAACGCGACGGCGACGGATGACCCTATCGGTTTTATAATATGGGCACCTGAACTACCGGGTTCTCGAGTTGTCGGTAGGTTGATCCCGGTACTTTCTGGCTGCGGGCTGATCATCGCGGCTCTCTTCCTCGCGCTGATGTTTCGTCTGCGTTCGAGCCTGCGAAGACTCAGCGAGAGTGAGGAAACAGCCCGACATCTCTCACTTCATGACGCGCTCACGGACCTTCCCAACCGTGCCTTTTTCAATGCACGGCTTGAGGATTGTCGCCAGCAGGTTACCAGCTCTGACAAGGGGCAGGCCCTGGCGCTTCTCGATCTCGATCATTTCAAAGAAGTGAACGACACTTTCGGTCATGCTGTCGGCGATCAGCTTTTGCAAGCGGCCGTGACACGAATGAAGATAGCAATAGGCTCCTCGCATTTTCTTGCCCGCATCGGAGGCGACGAATTCGCTCTCTTGATCGAAAGAGGAACTTCAATCGAAGATGCGATAAGCCTTTGCGTCCATATTGTCGAACTGATCGGGGCTCCCTACAACTTGGGCAATAGCTCGATCGCAGTACGTATCGGATGTTCGGCGGGACTGGCCATCCTCGATGGACAGACTGTAAACATCTCGGAATGGCTGCGCAGGGCAGATGTCGCGCTATACGTTGCCAAAGGCGCGGGGAAAAACCGCGCTGTTCTCTATGATGGTGCCTTTGATGAGGGGGCAATTGAGCGAGAAAGACTAAAAGCTGATCTGAACCGGATCTTCCAGGAGCACGAGATAGTGCACGATCTGCATGGCACGCCGGGTCTTGGTCACGAGCTCGAGGAATTAGAGGTTTTCTTCCAGAGTATCCACGGTGGGGATCGAACCGAAGATCTGGCGGGTGCGGAAGCTTTGGTCAGATGGCGCCATCCTCAACGGGGCTTATTGTCGCCAGACGTTTTCATACCCCTCCTTGAAGAACTTGGGCTGATGGACAGGCTGGGTCGCTTTGTTCTCAGTCGCGCTCTTCGCGCAGCAATGACTTGGCCAGACACCATGACCATCTCGGTCAACGTCTCGCCGTCGCAACTTAAAAATCCCCATTTTGCGCAGGACGTGCTGTCCATCTTGGAGACCCATCGGCTGAACCCAGCCCGCCTTGAGCTTGAACTCACGGAAGCAGCTCTATTCAAAGCAGATAGAGCAATGAAGAAGTCACTAAAGCGCCTTCGCTCTGTGGGTGTTCGCATTGCCCTGGATGATTTCGGCACCGGTTATTCGTCTCTAAGCCACCTTGTCCAGTTCAACATTGACCGCATAAAAATCGACAAGTCATTTGTCAAACTCCTCGGCACCAAAGCGGAAGGAGCAGCAATTGTGTCCGCTGTGCTATCGTTAAGCCGTAGCCTTGGAACATCGACGACAGCCGAGGGAGTGGAGACATTCGGACAGCGCGATTTCCTACGCGTGGCAGGATGCACACACCTTCAAGGCTATCTTTATTCCAAGCCTATGACTGAGCATGATTTCCGCGCCTTCATCCGATCTTCCAACGGAAGTGAGAGACTGCGTAAGGTTTGAGCAAGTGGCAAAACCTCACCTTCAACGATCTATCAGGTAGCACCGCTACCCGCCCTACCGAATTCCGGTCCTCGCCGTAACACCAATAGCCACTTAGTTCATAGCTGCCCAAGGACTAACTTGCCAGGCCTGATCTTGACGGCTGAGCCAAAAAAGATGCGCCGAGATCTCTCCCACATCATCTTTGACTCCCGTTGACAATCTACATTCCTGCTGATTGATATGATGTCAGACCAATTTGAGACGATGATGAAGTCGACCCTTACTCCCCTCCCCCCTGCAGATCGTGGCCGACAGGTGACGGATTCGCTGGCGGACTACATCCAGCAGTCGGCGCTCGTGGCCGGAGACCGGTTGCCGGCCGAGCGAGAGTTGATGGCGGCGCTCGGCGTCGGACGCTCGACGATCCGCGAGGTCATCCGCCAGTTCCAGGCGCTCGGCGTCATGGAAACGCGCAAGGGCAGCGGCACCTATCTCTTGAAGCCAATCACTTCGGCCACGATCCATATGCCGCTCTCCGTCAACATGGGCAGCCTCAGAGATGCCCTGTTGCAGACGCTCGAGGTTCGTCGCGGCATCGAATGCGAAGCCTGCATGGCTGCCGCCCGCCGTCGCACCAAGGAAGACCTTCGCCATATCAGCGAGGCGCTGGATGAGATGGAACGGGTCCATCTGGAAAAAGGAACGGCCGGCAAGGAAGACCTCGTCTTCCACCTCGCCATCTACGACGCCACGCACAATCCGCTCTTCCGCCAGCTTCTCGAACAGATGCGCGAGGCATTCGAGAGCTTCTGGGACACGCCCTTTGACCGGCCGGACTTCGCCCGTCGGTCCTTTCCCTATCACCGCACCCTGTTCAACGCGATCGTGGCCCAGGACACCGAGGCAGCGCGGCGCGAGACCATCAAGATCCTCGACATCGTTGAGGAAGACATCAAGGAAATGTCCAAATGATCAACGGCTCTGATCCGTTCGAGCTCGCCTCTCTCATCGTTGCCCATGACGAGACCAATGCGTTCGAGGCAGTCGTGCCGCCGATCGTGCAGACCTCGCTCTTCACGTTCGAGACCTACGACGAAATGGTCGCCACCTATCGTGGCGAGCGCAATCGTCCCGTCTATTCGCGCGGCCTTAATCCGACGGTCCGCCATTTTGAAGAAATGCTGGCCAAGCTCGAAGGCGGCGAGGATGCACTTGGTTTCGGCAGCGGGATGGCTGCGATCTCCTCCACGGTCATCACCTTTGTCGAACCTGGCGATCGTATCGTCGCGGTCCGCCATCTCTATCCCGATGCCTTCCGTCTGTTCGGCACGCTGTTGAAGCGGATGAAGGTCGACGTGACCTATGTCGACGGCACCGATCTCGATGCGGTGGACGCGGCCATGGCCGGCGCCAAGCTGCTTTATCTGGAAAGCCCGACCAGCTGGATCATGGAGCCGCACGACGTGGCTGCCCTTGCGGCCATCGCCAGGAAACACGGCGCGGTCAGCGTGATCGACAACAGCTGGGCAAGCCCGATCTTCCAGCAGCCTCTGGCACTCGGAGTCGATATCGTCCTGCATTCGGCCTCGAAATATCTCGGCGGCCACAGCGATGTCGTCGCTGGCGTCGTCACCGGATCGAAGACGCTGATCGATCGCATCCGCGGCGAGGCCTCGCCTTATCTCGGCGGCAAGATGTCGCCATTCGATGCCTGGCTTTTGATCCGGGGGTTGCGCACGCTTCCGATGCGTATGAAGGCGCATGAGGCCTCGGCTCTCGACATTGCTCGGCGGCTGAAGGCGCTCGACGTGGTCGAGCAAGTCAACCATCCAGGGCTCGCCAACCAATTGCCCCCGGGCCTTTCCGGCACATCTGGCCTCTTCTCCTTCGTCTTCCGCGGAGGTGTCGATATCAGGGTCTTCTGCGACAAGCTGCAGCTTTTCAAGCTCGGCGTCAGCTGGGGTGGCCACGAAAGTCTCGTGGTGCCGGGCGAGGTCGTGCTGCAGCAGAAAGCCCAACCGAATTCCGCGCATGCCTTCGGCATGAACCCGCGGTCCGTGCGCCTCCATGTCGGCCTCGAGGGAACCGAGGTCTTGTGGAGGGATCTGGAGACGGCCATCGCCGCCGCCAAACAGCCCTGAGCCCTGTCGAACCAATCCAAAAAACAGTGGAGGAACTGTATAATGAAAACCCTTTTGACAGCAGCCTTGATGAGCGCCCTGATGGCGGGGACGGCCCTGGCCGACACCACGCTCAAGCTCGTGGAAGTGATCACGAGCCCCGAACGCACCGAAACCCTGAAGTCGATCGTCTCGAAATTCGAGACGGAAAACCCCGGCACCAAGGTCGAGATCATCTCGTTGCCCTGGGGCGAGGCCTTCCAGAAATTCGCCACCATGGTCTCGGCCGGCGAAATTCCCGACGTCATGGAAATGCCCGATACCTGGCTGTCGCTCTATGCCAACAATGGCATCGTCGAGAACCTCGAGCCCTATCTGAAGACCTGGGACCAGACGGCTGATCTTTCCGACCGCGCGCTCGAGCTCGGCCGCGACGTCAAGGACACGGCCTATATGCTGCCTTACGGCTTCTATCTCCGGGCCATGTTCTACAACAAGAAGCTGCTCGCCGAAGCCGGCGTCTCCGAACCGCCGAAGACGATGGAAGACTTCGCTGAAGCCTCCAAGAAGGTTTCGGCTCTGCCCGGCAAATATGGCTACTGCCTGCGTGGCGGCCCGGGCGGCCTGAACGGCTGGGTCATGTTCGGCGCCTCTATGGCCGGCTCGAACGCCTTCTTCACCGAAGACGGCACCTCGACCTTCAACTCCGAAGGCTGGGTCAAGGGCCTCACCTGGCTGATCGACCTCTACAAGAACGGTTACGCCCCGAAAGATTCGGTCAACTGGGGCTTCAACGAGATCGTTGCCGGCTTCTACAGCGGCACCTGCGCCTTCCTCGACCAGGATCCGGATGCCCTCATCGCGATTGCCGAACACATGGGCGAAGACGACTATGGCGTCATGACCATGCCGAAGGGTCCCGACGGCAAGACCTTCCCGACCATTGGTTACGCCGGCTGGTCGATGATGTCGGCCAGTGCCAACAAGGATTTGTCCTGGAAGCTGATCGCAACGCTTGAAGGCAAGGAAGGCAATATTGCGTGGAACAAGCGAACCGGTGCGCTTCCCGCACTCAAGTCCGCCGAGAACGACCCTTTCTATGCGAGCCCGCAGTTCAAGGGCTGGTTTGAGGAACTTTCCGACAAGGATGCCGTCCCGACCGTGATGCCGACGCATCTGGAAGAGTTTGCCTTCTTCAAGGATTCGCTCGTGATCAAGACCTCGCAGCAGGCGCTGCTCGGCGACATCACCCCGCAGGAACTGGCCGACCAGTGGGCGGAGTACCTGACCAAGGCTCAGCAGAAGCACCTGGCCAAGAAGTGAGCTGAACGACCGGGCGGAGCCTCGGCGCTTCGCCCGGTCGGTCAAGCACAAACAGATGAAAGCCTGAACGATGACATCGACCCTTCACCGGGGTGATCGGCGCACGCTCATCAAGCGCATGGCCGATGCGTCGGATCCTTATCTCTACAGTGCCCCGGCGCTGATCCTGATCGTTGCGGTCATGCTGGTGCCGCTGGTGCTCGGCATTTCCTATGCCTTCCGCGATATCCAGCTTCTCAATCCCTTTTCCGGCGGCTTCATCGGTCTCGACCATTTCCGCGCCCTCGGCAAGGATGCCGATTTTTACCGGGCGCTGAAGAACACGCTCTGGTGGACCGGCGCATCCGTTTTGCTGCAATTCACATTCGGCCTGATCCTCGCCCTGCTGCTCGACAAGCCATTTTACGGCCGAGGCCTTGCCCAGGCACTGGTCTTCCTGCCCTGGGCCGTACCGAGTTTCCTCGCGGGCCTCAACTGGGCCTGGCTGTTCAATCCCGTCATAGGCCCCCTGCCCCACTGGCTTTTCGCCATGGGTATCCTGAGCGAACCGAACAACATCCTGTCCGACCCAAACCTCGCCATGTGGGGACCGATCGTTGCCAATGTCTGGTGGGGTATTCCCTTCTTCGCCATCACGCTGCTTGCAGCACTCCAGGCCATTCCACGTGATCTCTATGAAGCAGCCTCCATCGATGGCGCCGGCCCAGTCCAGCGCTTCTGGTCGATCACGCTGCCATTCCTCGCCCCGACCATTGCAATCACCGTTCTGCTGCGCACCGTCTGGATCTCCAACTTCGCTGACCTCATCATCGTCATGACCAATGGCGGCCCCGCAGACCGCACCCAGATCGTCGCCTCCTACATCTTCACCCAGGCCTTCAAGCGGCTGGATTTCGGCTATGCCTCGGCGATTGCGCTGGTGCTGCTCGTCCTGCTGCTCGCCTATTCCATGCTGATCGTGCTGCTTCGGCAGACGCTGTTGAACAAGGATTGAGCGCATGAGGCCCTCCCGCATCGCCCTGACCGCCGCGCACCGACTGGCGATCCTCGCCTACATCGTCGTCGCCCTCTTCCCGCTCTACTGGCTGCTGAAAGTCGCGGTCACACCCAACGACCTCCTCTACAGCGAAGGTGTGCGGATGTGGCCCTCGCGCACGACCTTCGAGCATTTCAGTTACGTGATTTCACACAGCGCTTTCCCGACCTTCTTCAAGAACAGCCTTGTCGTTGCCGGGTCTACCGCCTTCGTCGTCACGATCATCGCCTCGCTCTCCGGTTACGCTCTGTCCCGCTTCAATTTCCGCGCCAAATACTGGATCGTGGCGCTGATGCTTTTGACCCAGATGTTTCCGCTGGTCATGCTGGTAGCGCCGATCTTCAAGATCCTTTCGCCGCTTGGCCTGACGAACAGCCTGACCGGCCTCGTCGTCGTCTATTCCGCCTTCAACGTGCCCTTCGCCACCTTCCTGATGCAGTCCTTCTTCGACGGCATCCCGAAGGATCTCGAGGAGGCGGCGATGATCGACGGGGCAACCCAGTTCGTCGCATTCCGGCAGATCATCCTGCCGCTGACGCTGCCCGGCATCGCCGCGACGCTCGGCTTCGTCTTTACCGCCGCCTGGTCGGAGCTGCTCTTCGCCCTGATGCTGATTTCGGGCAATGACGCCGCCACCTTCCCAGTCGGCCTGTTGTCTTTCGTGTCGAAATTCTCGGTCAATTTCGGGCAGATGATGGCGGCCGGCGTGCTGGCCCTCATCCCGGCCTGCCTCTTCTTCCTCCTCATCCAGCGCTATCTCGTGCAGGGCCTGACGGCCGGCGCGGTCAAAGGCTGAAAGGTATCAACCCCATGGCTTCCATCGATATCTCCGCCATCCGCAAGAGCTACGGCCATTTCCCGGTGCTGCATGGCGTCAACCTCACCATTCGCGACGGCGAGTTTATTGTCCTGGTCGGCCCCTCCGGCTGCGGCAAGTCGACCCTTTTGCGCATGATTGCCGGCCTCGAAGACGTGACATCGGGCGAGATATCCATCGAGGGCAGACGGGTGAACGACCTGCCGCCAAAGGATCGCGACATTGCCATGGTCTTCCAATCCTATGCGCTCTATCCGCATATGACGGTCGCCGACAACATGAGCTACAGCCTGAGGCTCAGGAAGACGAAAAAGGAGAGGATCGGGGAGATCGTCGCCGGCGCCTCTTCCAAGCTCGGCCTCGACGCGCTTTTGCAACGCCGCCCCAAGGCTCTTTCCGGCGGCCAGCGCCAGCGCGTCGCCATGGGCCGCGCGATCGTCCGCCAGCCCAAGGCCTTCCTTTTTGACGAGCCGTTGTCCAACCTGGACGCGCGCCTACGCGAACAGATGCGGGCGGAGATCAAGAAGCTGCACAAGGAGCTGGGCGCGACTTCGATCTACGTCACCCACGACCAGATCGAGGCCATGACACTTGCCGACCGGATCGTTGCCATGCATGGCGGCGTGGTTCAGCAGGTTGGTGCACCACTCGACCTTTACGACCGTCCAGCCAATCTCTTTGTCGCAGGCTTTATCGGCTCGCCGGGGATGAACTTCCTTGAAGGCACCTATGTGGTGGAGAAGGAAAGCACCTCCGTCCGCTTTGCCAATGGAACAGCCGTTTCAGTCGAGCCGCGCAATACCCTTGCAAACCAGAGCAAGGTGACGCTCGGCATTCGTCCCGAACATGTCGTGATTTCGCCGACCGGTGCCATTGAAGCCGGCGTGGAACTGGTCGAGCCGACGGGCTTCGGCATCATCCTGCATCTCTCTGTTCATGGCCTGCCATTCAAGATTTTTACCCTCGATCGGAGCGTGCTGAACGTCAGCACGACGATCCGCGTCGATTTTCCAAAGGAGCGGCTTCACCTCTTTGACAGCGAGGGGCGAAGGGTCGACTGACGGTCGCCACGGCGCTCAAAGATTTTCCTTGAGCAGGATCTCGATGCGGATCTTCTCCTGGGCGGCGAGCGGTTCGCGGGCGTCCGAGCGCGCACGCATGATGCGAATTGCGCTGCGCACCGCATGGCCCGGA
This sequence comes from Rhizobium glycinendophyticum, assembly GCF_006443685.1. Classification (NCBI taxonomy): domain Bacteria; kingdom Pseudomonadati; phylum Pseudomonadota; class Alphaproteobacteria; order Hyphomicrobiales; family Rhizobiaceae; genus Peteryoungia; species Peteryoungia glycinendophytica. The sequence goes on from NZ_VFYP01000004.1 coordinate 58,923, forward strand.
TCCTGGGCAATCACGGCATCGATCAGGTCGTCGCGCAGCGCCTGTTCGGTAAAGGGCGTTCGCTCATGCACGACCACGGCGATACCTCCCAATTCCACGTTTTCGGCCGCAGCAAGCATCGGCGTGCGCGCCTCCGCACTCAGCACATAGATCCCTGAAACGTCGCGATTGCCGGCGAGCACGCGGGCCACCACCTGACGCGTGCGCGCCTCATCGGCATGGGTTTCAATCGACGGCAGACAGCTCAGATGCGGGAAGGAACGGTTGATCACTTGATCGAAACCCAGACGACGCTGAATGCTGTCGAGCGACTGCATCGTCTCTGCAATGACCATGACCTTTCCCGGCTGGGGTCCCGCAAGCATCCCCATCAACTTGCCTGCGGTCTGACCGGCCGCAAAGTTGTCGACGCCGACAAAGTCGGCCTCGGGCAGCTTCTCTTGGCCGGACAGGAATTGAACCACCTTGATGTTGCGCTGAAGAAGTCGGGCCATGGCGTCGCGCACCTGGGGCGATTCAGGCGCCATCACGGCAACGCCGTCGACCGTCTCCTTGTCGAGGCCCGATAGAAGTTTTGCGAGCCCATGCGCATCATCGGTCTTGATCTGGCGGCATGAGATCTCGGTCAAGTCGCCCTTGAGCGCACGCGTCAATTCCTCCACGTGGCGCAGCAATTCCCTGAGGTAAAGGTCACCACTGTCCGGGAGCAGGAAGAGGAAGCGGTAGACCTTATTCCGCGCAAGGCTGACGGCGGCAGGATTGCGAACGAAGCCGATCCGCTCGATCGCGTCATTCACCAGCCGGGCAGCCTTCGGGCTGACGTTCGGCCGATCGTTCAAGACACGATCGACGGTTGCGAGGCTGACACCTGCTGCCTCGGCCAGATCTTTCGCGGTGGGACGCATGAAGGCTTCCTGATCATTTCAGTCTTACAGACCTTTCCTTCAAAACGAGGTAAAACGCAAGAATTGATGTGCGCACCTCAAAAACTGCTTGCATTGAGGTGCGCACATCAATTAGCCTCCATCTCGGTTCGGGAGATGTGTTAACGTATCCCGTTCCGCTGGAGGAGGCCGGCCAGGGATGAGGGTCCGGAGCCGGCATGGAGCCCGTCAGGGCGTTTCGCCATCCGTTGGAGACCGGACGGCGCTGGGAGGATGACATGATGAAATCGCTTTGCGTGAAAGGCCTGCTTGCTGCCGGAACGATCGCCTGTTCGATGGGGCTCGGCACGATGATGGCTCATGCCGATGACAAGGAACTGACGCTCTGCTGGGCCGCCTGGGATCCGGCAAACGCGCTGGTCGAACTGAGCAAGGACTTTGAGGCTTCGTCCGGCATCAAGATGAAATTCGAATTCGTGCCGTGGCCGAACTTCGCCGACCGCATGCTCAATGAACTCAATTCAGGCGGCAAGCTTTGCGACCTGATGATCGGCGACAGCCAGTGGATCGGCGGCGCGGCCGAGAACGGCTGGTATGTGAAGCTCAACGACTTCTTCGACAAGGAAGGCATCACGATGGATGCCTTCGTACCGGCGACCGTCACGGGCTATTCGGAATGGCCGAAGAACACCCCGAACTACTGGTCTCTTCCGGCTTTCGGCGACGTTGTCGGCTGGACCTACCGCAAGGACTGGTTCGAACGCCCGGAAATCCAGACCGCCTTCAAGGAAAAGTACGGTCGCGACCTGACGCCGCCGGCGACCTTCGACGAGTTGAAGCAGGTTGCCGAATTCTTCCAGGGCCGCGAGATCGACGGCAAGACCGTCTACGGCGCCTCGATCTATACCGAGCGCGGCTCGGAAGGCATCACCATGGGCGTGATGGACGTGCTCTACAGCTACGGCTTCAAGTACGACAACCCGGACAAACCCTACGAGATGGAAGGCTTCGTCAATTCGGAGGGCGCCGTGAAGGGCCTCGAATTCTACAAGGCGCTCTATGATTGCTGCGTCGCTCCGGGCACCTCCAACACCTATATGGGCGAAGGCATCGACGCCTATAAGTCGGGCCAGGTCGCCCTGCAGATGAACTTCGCCTTCACCTGGCCGGGCTTCGAGGCGGATCCGAATGTCGGCGGCGGCAAGACCGGCTACCTCGTCAATCCCGCAGGCCCCGGCGGCGAAAAGTTCGCCCAGCTCGGCGGTCAAGGTATTTCAGTCGTCGCCAATACCGACAACATGGACGGCGCACTGGCCTACATCAAATGGTTTGCCCAGAAGGATGTACAGGACAAGTGGTGGTCGAAGGGCGGCTTCTCCTGCCTTCGCGCCGTGGTCGAAGACCCGAACTTCGCCAAAAGCCAGCCCTATGCGCAAACCTTCCTCGACAGCATGGCGATCGTGAAGGACTTCTGGGCCGAGCCGTCCTATGCGACGCTCCTCCAGGCCTCGCAGAAGCGGTTCCACGACTATGTCGTCGCTGGCAATGGCACCGCGAAGGAAGCGCTGGACGGCCTGATTTCCGACTGGACGGAAACCTTCGAGGACGAAGGCAAGCTCTGACACGCGAAGTGCAAGGCTCCCGGACCTGGAGTTTGGAGGCCATTCCCTCAATCGCTCTCCCGGCAAGTCCGGGAGAGCCCCCAAAGCCAGCCTCGCCGCCGGCACATATCGTTGACAACATATGCCGGCACAACCCGAACCCTGCCTCGTTGCCTTAAGGCAAGGCACAGTGTGCGGCTGCCCTTTAAAAACGCCACACGGATCCGGACGATGACCGATACCCCTGCAGACCGCCTCGCCCGCGCGACGCCACAACCGGTTGCGAAACGCATCCGTGGATTGAGCGACCGAGCCATTGCCTGGATCTTTGTTGCCCCGACGATCTTCCTGCTGCTCTCGGTCAACATTTTCCCGTTGATCTGGACGATCCGGCTGTCGTTTACGAACTTCGCCGCGAACAAGCCCAACGCCGAGGTCAAATGGGTCGGCTTGCGCAACTATGAGCGCATCCTGACTGACGCGGATACCTGGGCGAACATGCAGACGACTGCCCATTTCCTCATCTGGACGATCATCTTTCAGGTGCTGATCGGCTTCACCCTGGCATGGCTGATCAACCGCAAGTTCAAGGGCAACGATCTGGTGACGACGCTGATCGTCATCCCGATGATGCTCTCGCCCGCCGTCGTCGGCAATTTCTGGACCTTCCTCTATCAGCCGCAGATCGGCCTGGTGAACTATGCCGTCGAATTCCTGACCGGCATTCCCGCCGACAGCTTCTCGATGCTCGGCCCGGGCGGCTGGGCACGCTGGGCGATCGTCATCGTCGACACCTGGATGTGGACGCCCTTCGTCATGCTAATCTGCCTGGCCGGCCTGCGCTCCATTCCCGACTACATCTATGAGGCAGCGGAAGTCGACCGCGCATCGAAGTGGCGGCAGTTCTGGACGATCACGCTCCCGATGGCGCTGCCGTTCCTGATGCTCGCGGTCCTTTTTCGCGGCATCGAGAACTTCCGCATGTTCGACCTCGTGGTCCTTCTGACCGGCGGCGGGCCGGGGGACGAAACGCTGCTCGCCTCGATCGACCTCAAGCGTGAGGCCTTTGAAAAATGGCGCACCGGCTATTCCAGTGCCTACGCGATCGTCCTCTTCGTCACGGTCTTCGGTCTCGCCTCCATCTATGTGAAGGCCCTGAACAAGGTGAAAGAACGATGAGCGCCCATTCCGTCACCGAACCGTCGACCGCCTCCAAGTGGTTGGCCGGCATCCTCGTCGGACTTTACGCGGTGATCACGCTGATCCCGCTGCTGTGGATCATTTCGACGAGCTTCAAATCCGGCCCGGACTCGATCAGCTATCCGCCGAAGGTCGTCTTTCAGCCGACACTCGAAGGCTATGTCAACCTCTTCACGACGCAGTCGCGCCCCTCGGCGGCAGACCTCGCCAAGCTGCCGCCACCGACCACCTGGTATGACAAGATCACCCGCGAAAGAGGCATGATCATCTCGGGTCCGTCGCGCTTTGGGCAACGCTTCCTGAACTCGGTCATCATAGGCTTCGGCTCGACATTCTTGTCGATCTTCCTCGGAACGCTCGCCGCATATGCTTTCAGCCGCTTCAGGGTGCCGCTCAAGGACGACCTCCTGTTCTTCATCCTCTCGACCCGCATGATGCCGCCGATCGCGGTTGCCATCCCGATCTACCTGATGTTCCGCCAGCTCGGTCTCTCGGACACCCATCTCGGCATGATCCTGCTTTATACGGCGGTCAACCTGTCGCTGTCGGTCTGGCTGCTCAAGGGCTTCATCGACGAAATCCCGCGCGAATATGAGGAGGCGGCACTCATCGACGGCTACACCCGCTTCCAGGCGTTCTACAAAGTGGTGCTGCCGCAGGCGGCAACGGGCATCGCCTCGACCGCGATCTTCTGCCTGATCTTTGCCTGGAACGAATATGCCTTCGCGGTCCTGCTGACGAGCGGCAATGCCCAGACGGCGCCGCCCTTCATCCCGACCATCCTGTCTGTCGGCGGCGGCATCGACTGGCCGGCCGTGGCGGCGGCTGCGACCCTGTTCCTCTTGCCCGTCGTCATCTTCACCGTGCTGTTGCGCAAGCATCTGCTGCGCGGCATCACCTTCGGAGCCGTGCGCAAATGATGAACTTTCTTGCCCGCCTCAGCCGGTTCCGCCGGTCCGAATGGGAGCTGCTCGCTTCGGCGTTCATTGCACTTGGTGTTGTCATGCTGATGCAGCCATTGTCGCTGACGCTCTTTACCCTCTCCTTTCCGGTGACGCTGATCGGAACCGTCATGTTCATCGTCGTCAGTCATTTTCCGGAGTAAGTGATGGCTCAGATTCGCGTTCAAAACCTGCGCAAGGACTTCGGAGCCTTCAATGCGGTGAAGTCCTCCACCTTCACCGTCGAGGACGGTGAGTTCTTCATGCTGCTTGGGCCCTCCGGCTGCGGCAAGACGACGACGCTGCGCATGATGGCAGGCCTCGAACTGCCGACAAGTGGCGAGATCTATATCGGCGGCGAAGAGGTGGGCATGAAGCGCGCAAGCGAGCGCGACATTGCCTTCGTCTTCCAGATGTTTGCGCTCTATCCGCACATGAACGTGCGAAAGAACATCTCCTATCCGCTGGTCAGCCAGGGCTTCTCCCGCTCCGACGTCGAGCGTCGCGTGGCGGAGGTTGCCCGCATCCTGCAGATCGAGTCCATTCTCGACAAACCGGTCGGCGGTCTCTCAGGCGGCGACCGCCAGCGTGTCGCCCTTGGCCGTGCGATCGTACGCGAGCCCAAGGCCTTCTTCATGGACGAGCCGCTCGGCGCGCTCGATGCGGAGTTCCGTGAGCACATGGCAGAGGAGTTGCGCGCGCTGCATGACCGCATGGGCGCGACCACCGTCTACGTCACCCACGACCAGCTGGAAGCCATGCAGATGGGCGACAAGATCGTCGTCATGAACCATGGCGTCATTGAGCAGTTCGGAAAACCGCAGCAGATCTACGACTGGCCGGCGACCAAGTTCGTGGCAAAGTTCATCGGCTCGCCGCCCATGTCCTTCCTGGAATTCGACGGCGCCATCGACGAGGGGGGCAATGTGGTGACGATCGGCGGAACCCGCATCGAAGTTCCGATGTCCCGCGAAGGCCGCAAGGGGGCGTTGACCCTAGGTGTCAGGCCGGAACATGTCCGCCTCTCGGATGCTGCAGGTCTTCGCGGACGGGTGGCCGCCGTGGAATATCTCGGGACCACGCAGATCGTCACGATCGAAACCGCCCACGGAGAGATCAAGGCGCGGACGGCATCGAGCCATGCCATACGGGCGGATGCCGCAGTCGGGCTTGAATTCGATCGCCGCTCCCTCACCCTGTTCGACGCGAAGAGCGGGCGGGCCCTCGTGTCCGAAGCCAATGAAGGAGTCCTCACCCGTGGCTGAAGTCGTCATCTCCAGCATAGGCAAATCGTTTGGCGCAGCCCATGCGCTCGACGACGTGACGATGACCGTCCCAGACGGCTCCTTCGTCGTGCTCCTCGGCCCGACCGGCGCCGGAAAAACTACGCTGTTGCGCCTGGTTTCCGGCCTCGAAACACAGGACAGCGGCGACATCCGGATTGGTGGTCAGTCGATGACCGGGCTGACACCCGCACAGCGCAATGTCGCGATGGTCTTTCAGCAATATTCCCTCTACCCGCATATGACGGTGCGGCAGAATCTCGAATTTCCGCTGCAATCACCATTGCTCCGCACGCCGCAGGCGGTGATCGATCAGAAGGTGAAAGCCATTGCCGATGTCCTGCAGATCGCTCACAAGCTCGACAACAGGGCAACTGCCCTTTCGGGTGGCGAGATGCAGCGCGTGTCGATCGGCCGGGCGCTGGTCCGCAATCCGCAGATCTATCTCATGGATGAGCCTCTGAGCTCGCTCGACGCGAAACTTCGTGCTGATCTTCGCGTTGAACTGAAGAACATCCAGGCCCGGTCCGCGGCCACTTTCCTCTATGTGACCCATGACCAGATCGAGGCGATGACCATGGCGACCCATGTCGGCGTGCTCAAGGAAGGGCGCCTGGTGCAGTTCGGATCCCCGCGCGAGATCTACGAAGCCCCGGTCAGCATCTATGCCGCGACCCGTCTCGGCCAGCCGCGCATCAACGTCCTGCCCGCACATCTCTTCCCCGGAACACCCGCCAGAGCCCATTCAATCGGGCTTCGGCCCGAGCACATTCGCCAGGGAGAAGGCCAGGAAGCGAAGGTAATCCGGGTCGAGCATCTTGGTGATCAGACGCGCCTTCATCTGATCGTCGGGGACCACCCGATCATCACCGTCACCGATGCCCATACCGCCCTCAAGGGCGGCGACACCATCAAAATCCAGCCGCACGAGCCGCTTTATTTCGACGCGGCCGGACAGCGTCTCGTCTAAGGGAGGGTCTCATGTCTCAATTCCTCAACAGCAGGGAAAATGCCGTCACCGAAGCGATCGACGGCGTGCTCATGGCCTCGGCAGGAGCCTTGAGCCGTCTCGACGGCTATCCCCATATCCGCGTTGTGGTGCGATCCGACTGGGACAAATCGAAGGTGGCGATCGTCTCGGGCGGCGGATCGGGCCATGAGCCGGCCCATGCCGGCTTCGTCGGACGCGGCATGCTGACGGCTGCCGTCTGTGGCGATGTCTTCGCCTCGCCGAGCGTCGATGCGATCCTCGCCGCCATCCTTGCGGTGACCGGCCCGCTGGGCTGCCTGCTAATCGTCAAGAATTACACGGGCGACCGCCTGAACTTTGGCCTCGCGGCCGAGCGTGCCCGTGCCTTCGGGCTCAATGTCGGCATGGTGATCGTCGACGACGACATCGCCCTTCCCGATCTGCCGCAGTCGCGCGGCGTCGCAGGCACGCTTTTCGTGCACAAGATCGCCGGTGCGATGGCGGAAAACGGCGCAAGCCTCGATGCCGTCATCGACACCGCCCGGCGGGTCATCGCCAATACCCGCTCGATCGGCATCTCGCTCGACACCTGCACCGTGCCGGGCTCCCCGAAGGAAGCCCGCATCCCGCCCGGCCGCGCCGAACTCGGTCTTGGCATTCATGGCGAAGCCGGTGTCGAGCAGATCGACTATGACGGCGTCCGGGGCGCCGTGGCCGCCATGACGGAAAAACTTGCCGCTGGCATGGAGGATAAGCCGCATGTCGTTCTCTTGAACAACTTGGGCGGCACTTCCGTCCTGGAAATGGCCGTCGTCGTCAACGAACTGGTGCAGTCCCCGATCGGCGCGCGCATCGCCCATATCGTCGGACCGGCACCGATGATGACCTCGCTCGACATGCACGGCTTTTCGATTTCGGTCATGCCGGCGGAAAAGGCCGATCTCGACCTGCTGGCCAAGCCCGTCGGGCTCGCAGCCTGGCCGGGCGTCTCGGCCATCCGACCGGTCAACATCATCGCTCTGCCCGATGGCCTGACCCCGATTGCGCCGCTCGCCTCCGAGCATTTGCCGACCCGCCAATTCCTCACCGAATGCTGCAAGCTCCTGATCGAGGCTGAAAAGGACCTGAACGCGCTCGACGCCAAATCCGGCGACGGCGACACCGGCTCGACCTTGGCAAGTGCCGCACGCGCCCTGATCGAAGCCCTTGACCGCCTGCCTTTGGCCGATCACACACAACTCCTGCGCGCCATGGGGCAGGAGCTTAGTCAGACCATGGGCGGTTCGTCAGGTGTCTTGCTCGCCATCTTCTTTGCTGCGGCGGGCGATGGAGCCTCAAGCGGGCTCGGAATGCGCGATGCACTGAACGCTGGCCTTACCCGCATGCAGGAAATCGGCGGCGCAAAACTCGGCGACCGCACGATGATCGATGCACTCTCGCCTGCACTTGACGCCTACGACAAGGGTTTCGCGGCAGCGGCAAGCGCTGCCCGCGCCGGCGCTGACCTCACCGCTACCTACGTCAAGGCTCGAGCCGGGCGGGCAGCATATATCAATGCCCAACAGCTTGAAGGACACGTCGATCCAGGTGCAGAGGCAGTCGCGCGTCTCTTCGAGTTCCTCGCGCGCCGCCATGGCGGATCGCAGGGAAAAGCCGCAGAGTGATGCAGTGCGACACGGCACAACCTGAAACCGGAAACGATTGAAGGGCTCGCTGATTGCTCGCGCCGCCTGCTCGAGGGTGGAGCTGACGCCCCCGGTAGCGCTTCTGCGATCGCCTACGAGGCGGCGATGCTTCTTTACGACGACGTATTTGGCTCGCATCCGGTCGTCAGCCAAGAGTTCCGTGCGATGCAACATGTGATCGACCACATCAATTCCAATCTGCAGCAGCCGCTGCCGGTCGAAAAGCTGGCGGAGGTATCAGGCCTCAGCCGTGCCCATTTCTCCCGCGTCTTTGCTGCCAGCGAAGGCATGCCACCGGCAGAGTTCGTCCTGCAAAAGCGCTTGCAAAGGGCGACCAAACTCTTAACCAGAGAGGTTCAGATGTCCGTCAAGGAAGTGTCGATCCTGTCCGGTTTCGAAGATCCCAATTACTTCGCCAAGGTGTTCAGGCGCCATTTCGGTGCAAGCCCCACGGAGTTCCGCACGACCGGAATGTATTCGAGTGTCGCGGCGAAGAGCTGACCGCCGGGCTTTACGTTCCGAACGCGCCGTCGGCCTCAGTTCCCCGCAGTCTGCAGATCATGTGCCCGCATCGCATGCGTCCGGATGGTTCCCAGCACGCTTTCCGCATGGGCCTTGAGCGCGCCGGCCTCGCCGTCTTTCGCATAGGCCTCGATCAACGCGATCGCATTTTCATGAGCCGTGATCTGGGTCGAGAAATAGGCCTGGTCGAAGTCGGCCTCGGCTGCGCCCTTCAGCGCATCCAGCTGCTGACGGTGCTCGTCGCTCATTTTGGGTGTAAGGGCGACATTGTCGGCCTTTGCCGCTTCGATAAGGCCGGCTGAGGCCTTTTCATGATCGCGCAGCATCTGATTGGCGAAATCGATCGCCTTCGGGTCCTTGCCGCGCTCGATCACGAGACGGGCAATCATCGGCCGCTGCCCATTGGACAGACGGGCGGCAAAATTTGCGAGCACCCCGGTATAGGGATTGGAAAGCGCCTGACCCGCGCCGAAGACATTGAAGAGCCTCAGGGCCACCGCCTCGACGCCGTAGGCTTCGGCAAAGATCAGGCACTGGCGTTCCTGCGAATATTTTGTGAGAGCATAGATCGAGGAGAGGTCGACCGGCTTTTCTTCATCCGTCGGCACGGGCACGAGCGGCTGGCCATCGGCAGATTTCAGGTCCCATTGACCGGCCTTCACATGCTCGGCGCGGCGACGGACGAGACCGAGGCTTTGCCCATCGGCAGCCTCATACCGACCCTCGCCATAGACGCTCATCGAGGAGGCAACGACGAGTTTCTTGATCGGCTTCCCGATCATCGCCTCAAGCAGGACAGCCGTGCCCAGATCATTGGCGCCGACATAGCGGGCGATTTCGTACATCGACTGGCCGACACCGACTTCGGCAGCCAGATGCACCACGCCATCTACGCCGTCGAGCGCTTCTTCTATGACCTCCCGGTCACGCACATCGCCGCGCAGAACCTCGACTTCATCTGGTAACACCGCTTCCGTATCGCCATGCACCTGCTCGAGAGCGCGTCGAGAACACGCACGTCATAGCCATTTTCGAGAAGTTCTTCCGTCACGTGACGGCCGATGAAACCGCGGCCGCCAGTCACTAAAATTCTTGTCATGGTAACCCTCTGAAACACGGAAAACAGGTGTGGTATCAGAGGGCCGAACCGGAGCAGGGAACGAAGGTTCCTGCTGCTGCTGCATCTTTTTCATCAATGTCATCATCAATGACTTCATCATTGACTTAATGCCGGGGGGGAACCGGACACCTTGGTGCGTGTTGGGCGGCTGTTCACCCAAGGGATTTTTATGACACGCGAGGGACGCAGTGCGACACACGACGGCCCCAGCGAGGTCTCGAGCGTCATTGACCAGAACATGGAAGCGCTAATCCAACGTCAGCGCGAAAACGAGAAAGACCGGTCATTTCAGGAAAAAGTCGCCGGTGGGATCACCCGTTTTGCCGGCAGCATGGTCTTCGTCTACCTTCATCTCGCCTTTTTCGGGACTTGGATCACCGTCAATCTTGGACTGGTTCCGATCATGTCGCCTTTCGACCCCACATTGGTGATCCTGGCAATGGTCGCTTCCGTCGAGGCAATCTTCATTTCAACCTTCGTCCTGATCAGCCAGAACCGGATGGCGGCAGAAAGCGAGAAACGCGCAGAGCTTGCCCTGCAGATCTCGCTGCTGAACGAGCATGAAACGACGCGCATCATCACCATGCTTTCGGCCATCGCCGAAAAGCTCAATGTCGGTACAGAGGTCCATCCGGAGGAACTTGCGGAACTGAAGCAGGATGTGTCGCCCGAAGTTGTGCTTGCGGAGATCGAGCGGCGAAAGCCGGATTAGGTTGAGAGCTTCTTCTTCATCTTCTTTGACTCCCAAGGGAACAGACCCGGAGATCGGCGGTTCGAGCCCTCGATCCCGGCCGATGTTCTGGAGGACAAACATGGACACGACGAACCACCGCCGCAGCGAGGAACTCGTTTCGGCAGGTCCCGCCGCCGGCGAACTTGCCATAGAGCGCAGCACATTGCGTGCACCTGATGCAAACGAGGTGCGCGTGCGGCTGGAAGGCTGCGGCGTCTGCGCATCCAACCTCACGCCCTGGTCCGGCCCCGACTGGATGACGTTCCCCACGGAACCCGGTGGTCTCGGCCACGAAGGCTGGGGGCGCGTCGATGCCGTTGGAAGCGACGTCGATTCATTCAACGTGGGCGACCGCGTCGCGATGCTCAGCTACCACGCCTATGCCAGCCACGATTTTGCGCCCGCCGATATGGTGGTGGCACTGCCGAAGGCTCTCGACGGTCAGCCGTTTCCGGGAGAACCCCTCGGCTGTGCGATGAACATCTTTCGCCGCTCGGAGATCAAGGCAGGTCAGACAGTGGCGATTGTCGGCATCGGCTTTCTCGGCGCCCTTCTAACCCAGCTCGCCACCAAAGCCGGCGCCCGCGTCATCGCCATTTCCCGGCGACCGGATTCGCTTGAAATCGCAAAAGCGATGGGGGCGGAAGTCACCATTGCGATGGACGACCACTGGCGGATCATCGAGGAGGTGCGAGGCCTGACCAAGGATAAGTTCTGCGACTGCGTGATCGAGGCGGTGGGCAAACAATGGCCGCTCGACCTCGCCGGCGAACTGACCAAGGAGCGCGGGCGGCTGGTCATTGCAGGCTATCACCAGGATGGCCCACGCCAGGTCAATATGCAGATGTGGAACTGGCGCGGGCTCGACGTCATCAATGCCCATGAGCGCGATCCTGCTGTCTACATTGACGGCATTCGGGAAGCGGTTGCCGCAGTGACCGATGGACGGCTCGACCCGACACCGCTCTATACGCACCGGTATCCGCTGGAGAAACTCGACGAAGCTCTGAACGACACCCGTGACAGGCCCGATCACTTCCACAAAGCCCTGGTGGTCTACCCATGAGCGGCCTTGCAGAGACCCGGGCCCTTGCCGAAAACCCCGCCAAGACTGGTAGCAAGGCGAGTAGCGTGACAAAACGCTTGCGGATCGGCTTCCTTGGAGTCGGATGGATCGGCCGGCATCGTATGGAAGCCATGCTTGCGACAGGGCTTGCCGACGCGGTCGCCATCGCCGATCCGTCAGCAGAGATGCTTGACGCTGCTCTCGCTGTTGCCCCCGAGGCGCAACAGGCGCATGACCTCGACAACCTGCTGACCCATGATCTTGACGGCCTGGTGATCGCCACGCCAAGCGCTGCCCATGCAGCCCAATCCATTGAAGCCCTGAAGAGAGGCGTGCCCGTCTTTTGCCAGAAGCCGCTCGGCCCAAGTGCAGCAGAGGTCGAGGCTGTGGTTGAGGCCGCCCGCCAGAATGATCTTCTGCTCGGAGTGGACCTCTCCTACCGCCAGACCGATGGGATGCAACGCATCAAGGCGCTGCTCGACGAGCAGGCATTGGGCGAGACCTTCGCCGCCGATCTCGTGTTCCACAACGCCTATGGTCCCGACAAGCCGTGGTTCTATGACAGATCCCTGTCCGGTGGCGGTTGCGTCATCGATCTCGGTGTCCATCTGGTAGATTTGGCACTCTGGTCTTTGGGTTTTCCCGAGGTCGATGAGGTCTCGTCGACCTTGCTGTCCAAGGGCCGCCCCGTCGGGCCTGATAGCGACGAGGTGGAAGATTATGCTGTCGCTAACCTGACCCTCAAAGGTGGCGCGGTTGTCCGGATTGCCTGCTCCTGGCGGCTCCAGGCCGGCACAGAGGCCATCATTCAGGCAAGCTTCTACGGCACGCAGGGTGGTGCCAGCCTGCAGAATGTCGACGGTTCCTTCTACAAGCTGACAGCCGACCGGTTCCTTGGCACGTCCACGGAAAGCCTTGCCGGTCTCCAAGAGGACTGGGGTGGCTTTGCCGCAGCCGCCTGGATCAGGCAACTTGCACAAGACCCGGGCTTTGATCCGGATTGCGAGCACCTCGTCCAGAGTGCAAAGGTCCTCGACAGGATCTATGGCAGATAGATCTCTCATCTCGTTACAGTTTGCCATCTCAATGCCACCTGTCGGCGCAAATCCGGCAGGTCAGCGCCTATAGGTGCGAGCCATGTCACAGACATCTGACGTGGCTGCGGGATTGGAGCCTTTAGGCCACGAGATCGTGGGTGCCTAAGCGTGCTCACGGCCCACTTGTCAACATCCGGATTTTTGATACATATCGAAGATCAACAGAGGTGTACCAGGTGAGCAGCCGTTTTCTCATGATCACGCCGGAGGACGGCAAGGATGTCCTCAGGTGCCTCGCCGCCCCCGCCCGGCTTTCCATCCTCGAAATTCTGCACGCCAAGGGATCGCTTAACGTCAACGAGATTGCCGACCTCCTCGATCTGCCGCAATCGACGACCTCCACGCATATCAATCAGATGGAGGAAGCGGGCCTGATCCGGACCGAAGTACAGAAGGCGCGCAAGGGCAGCCAGAAGATCTGTCACGCCGTTCATGACGAGATCGTGCTCACCTTTACGCGCCCCAGTGAGGCCTCGGATGAAGCGATCGAAGTCTCGATGCCGGTTGGCCTTTATAGCGGCTATGACGTCTATGCGCCTTGTGGCATGTGTGGCCCGGATGCCATCATCGGATACCTTGATAACCCCGATACCTTCCTGTCGCCCGACCGCATGAAGGCCGGGCTGCTCTGGTTTACCCGTGGCTATGTCGACTACCAGTTTCCCAACAATGCCCGGATCAAGGGAGCGCCGATCCGGGAGCTGGAGCTGCTACTGGAACTGTCGTCTGAGGTACCGGGGACCTCGGAGAACTGGCCGTCAGATATTACCATCTCGATCAACGGGAAGGCGATTGCCACATGGACCTCTCCCGGTGATTTCGGGGATCGGCGGGGCAAACTCACGCCGGACTGGTGGAAGCTGCGCGGCAGCCAGTACGGTGTGCTGAAGAGTTTTCGCGTGACGGACAGCGGCACATTCATCGACGGCATGCGGGTCTCGGATATCACGCTCCATGATCTTGAATTGCTGGAGCATCGCTCCGTGAGAGTGAGGATCGAAGTTCCGGAAAAGGCCGAACATCCCGGCGGAATCAATATCTTCGGCCGCGGATTCGGCAATTACGACCAGGACATCGTCCTTCGCATCAAGACGTGATCACGATTGATTTTCCCACTGATATTGCCGGATTGACCTCCGGCCCATCCCGTGTATCATATCCTCAATTATGATATATATCCGAAAAGCGGATACATTCGGAGGAAATGCACATGCGGGCTGTCGGCACCGTTCACCGCGATTACAAAATCAGCACGATCGATCCGCGTCTTTATGGCTCCTTCGTCGAGCATCTGGGTCGCGCGGTGTACACCGGGATCTACGAGCCCGATCATCCGACCGCCGATGAAAACGGCATGCGTCAGGACGTCATTGACCTCGTGAGAGAACTCGACGTTCCCGTGGTCCGGTATCCCGGCGGCAACTTCGTGTCGGCTTATAACTGGGAAGACGGCATCGGTCCCAAGGAAGATCGCCCGGTTCGCCTCGATCTCGCCTGGCACACATCGGAATCCAATCAGGTCGGCATCCACGAATTCGCCGATTGGGCGAAGGCTGCCAACACAGAGATGATGCTCGCCGTCAATCTCGGCTCTCGTGGCCTCGATGAAGCCCGCGCCTTCCTCGAATATGTCAATCATCCCGGCGGCAGCTACTGGTCGGATCTGCGCCGCAAGAACGGCCGGGAGGAGCCGTGGAACGTCAAGCTCTGGTGCCTCGGAAACGAAATGGACGGCCCCTGGCAGATCGGCCAGAAGACGGCCGAAGAATACGGCCGCGTCGCCTTCGAAACCGCCAAGGCCATGCGCGCCTTCGACAAGTCGATCGAACTGGTGGTCTGCGGTTCCTCTTCGCCAAAGATGCCGACCTATCCAGCCTGGGAAGCGACCGTTCTCGACTACACCTATGACAGCGTCGATTACATCAGCCTGCATATGTATTTCGAGAACCATGCCGGCGACACGACCGCCTATCTGGCGCAGAACGCGCGGCTGGACGATTACATTGAGACCATCGCCTCCGTGATCAAGGTGACCAAGGCGAAGAAGCGCTCGAAGAAGGACGTCTATATCAGCTTCGACGAGTGGAACGTCTGGTATCATTCCAACGAAGCCGACCGAAAGGTTCTCGAAGGTCGCGATGGCTGGCCGCATGCGCCGGAACTCTTGGAAGACATCTACAATTTCGAGGACGTTCTCCAGGTCGGCTGCATTCTCAACACCTTCATCCGCCGCGCGGACGTGGTGAAGGTCGGCTGCCTGGCGCAGCTCGTCAACGTCATTGCCCCGATCATGACCGTTCCGGGTCGCCCTGCCTGGCGGCAGACGACCTATTACCCATACCTCTTCGCCTCGCGCTATGGCCGCGGCACCTCCTACCAGCTGTCGATCGACTGCCCGAGTTACAAGACCGACTTCGCCGAAGCCGTTCCCTATCTCGATGTCTCGGCCGTCGAGAGCGACGCCGACGGGGCGCTGACCCTCTTCATCGTCAACCGCCACGAGACCGACGCCATCACACTCGATGTTGCGCTCGAAGGCTTCGGCGCTCGCCAGGTGATCATGGACAAGGTGATCGCGGGCCATGCGCTGAAAGCCGTGAACGGACCGGACAGCCAGGCGGTCGCCCCCGCCGATGGCAGCGGTATCGAGGTCGAAGGCGGACGCATCACGGGAGAGATCGCACCGCTCAGCTACCGGATGATCCGGCTCGGCCAGTAACCAATCGACGACGGGGAGGAGAAACCATGTCGGCTTCGATTGAAATTGACAATGTCACCAAGCGCTACGGCGCGCTAACCGTACTTGAGGAGATCTCGCTCTCCATCGAGGCCGGAGAGTTCGTGGTCTTTCTCGGCCCTTCGGGCTGCGGCAAGTCCACGCTGCTCAGGATGATCGCCGGCCTGGAGGACGTCACGGCTGGGACCATTTCGGTCAGTGGCAACCGGGTGGACACGCTACCGCCGGGCAAGCGTGGCGTGGCGATGGTGTTCCAGTCCTATGCGCTCTATCCGCATATGACAGTGAAACAGAACATGTCCTTCGGCCTCGAAAATATCGGGATGGCGAAGGACGAGATCGAGCGCCGCGTGCTCGCCGCTGCAGAAACGCTCGAGATCGGGCATCTGCTCGATCGCAAGCCGGCGAAACTCTCGGGCGGCCAGCGTCAGCGCGTCGCCATCGGGCGCGCCATCGTCAAGGAGCCGAAAGCCTTCCTCTTCGACGAGCCGCTGTCGAACCTCGATGCAGCGCTGAGAGGCCGCACGCGTCTGGAACTCGCTCAACTCCACCATCGCCTCGGCTCGACGATGATCTTCGTCACGCATGATCAGGTAGAGGCGATGACGCTCGCCGACCGGATCGTCATCATGAACGCCCGCAAGATCGAACAGATCGGCACGCCGATGGATGTCTATCAGCGGCCTGCCACCAAATTCGTCGCTGGCTTCATCGGCTCGCCCGCCATGAACTTCCTGCCGGTTACGGGCTGGAAACAAGGCAGCTCCGGTCTTGCTGTCACGACGGCGGGCCTCGGACACGTCGAGACCCGCTTCAACGTTCCTGAAGGGATCACCCCCGAGGGCACGACGCTCGGCATTCGCGCCGAGGACATTACTGTGCTGACCGATGGAAGTGCCGGTGTGCCGGTGACAGCCGAAGTGATCGAGCGTCTCGGGGATCGCTCGCTGGTCTATGGCGTCCTCGACGACGGCAGCAAGTTCGTCGTGGAGGCGGACGGTCGCTCCCTGATCAAAGCGGGCGACCGGCTGATGGTCTCGGTTGACGCCAGCGCCTTACACCTCTTCGGCGCTGATGGACGGGCTTACTCCAGGAGGGCGGACTGACATGGCCGAAAGCTATCGCCGCAGCCAATGGAGCCACGGGCTTTTCATCCTGCCCTATCTGCTGGTCTTCCTAGCTCTGCTGGTGTTCCCGCTCTTCTGGGGCATGTGGCTGAGCCTTCACAAGGTCGACCTCTTCGGTCCCGGCCGATTTGTCGGCCTGACCAACTACATCCGCGTCGCCGGCGATGCCGTCTTCCTGCAAGCGCTGCGCAACACCGTTGTCTT
Source organism: Rhizobium glycinendophyticum (assembly GCF_006443685.1). Classification (NCBI taxonomy): domain Bacteria; kingdom Pseudomonadati; phylum Pseudomonadota; class Alphaproteobacteria; order Hyphomicrobiales; family Rhizobiaceae; genus Peteryoungia; species Peteryoungia glycinendophytica. Next base: position 76,093 of record NZ_VFYP01000004.1, read on the forward strand.
CGTGCTGGTGAGCGTCCCCACGCTGGTCGCGCTTGGCCTCTTTCTGGCGCTCGCTCTCAATCGCACGACGCGCACGACCAGCTTCTTCCGCGGACTGTTCTTCTCGTCCTCGGTCCTCTCGGTCACCATCGTCACGCTGATCTGGCGCTTTGTGTTCATTCCTGGAGACGGCCTTCTCTCCGTCTTGTCCGAGCAAGCCGGCTGGCAGCAGATCAATTTCATCTCGACACAAGGCTGGTCGCTCTTTGCCGTTGGCGTTACCACGGTCTGGTGGTGCGTCGGGCTGCCGATGATGCTCTTCCTCGCGGCCCTTCAGCAGGTACCCCAGGATCTTTATGAGGCTGCCGCCCTCGACAATGCGAGCCCATGGCGGGTTCTGACACGTGTCACCCTGCCCTCGATTGCGCGCACCATCATGCTCGTCACGATCATCCAAATTGTCTTCCAGTTCCAGCTGTTCGGCCAGGCGCAGTTGATGACCAATGGCGGCCCGAACGGCTCTTCGCGCCCGCTCGTCATGTATATCTACGAAGTCGGCTTTATCCGCTGGGATGTCGGCCGTGCTGCTGCTGCCTCGCAATATCTCTTCCTGATCATCCTGATCGCGGCCATGGCGCAATATGTCGTGTCCTCGCGCAAGACGGAGGACGGCGCATGAACCCGCCGAACGACACTTACAGGCCAGACGTGCTGACGGCCAACCGACCGCTGCTCTGGGGCGCGGCCTTCCTCTCCGTCATCATGATGGCACCGGTCGCCTGGCTGGTCGGTCTCTCGATCAAGAGCAACCAGGACCTCATGGTTGGCACGGACTCGGTTTTCCGGGCACCTTACACAATCGCCAACTATCTCAATATCCTGCATTCCTCTCAGGTCTTCGGCTGGTTCTTCAACAGCCTCGTGGTTGCCACTGGCGAGACGCTGATGGTTTTGATCCTCTCGTCGCTCGCCGGTTACGGCTTTGCGCGGCTGGAGTTCCCGTTCCGCCGCACGCTGTTCATCATCGTGCTCTTTGGGCTCGCGGTACCGGAACAGGCCGTCATCATCGCCCGGCACCAGATGTTCAACTGGTTCGGCCTGCACAATACCTATCTTGGCCTGATGCTGCCGGGCATGTCCGGTGCCTTCGGCGTCTTCCTGATGACGCAATTTTTCCGGGCAATCCCGAAGGATATCGACGAAGCGGCCCTGCTCGACAACGCATCGCAATGGCGGATCTTCTGGAAGATCATGCTGCCGCAGACCCTGCCCGCACAGGCAACGCTTGGCATATTCACCTTCCTGCATGGCTGGAACGACTACTGGTGGCCGCTGATCTCGGCGACCAAGAAGGAAATGTACACGCTGACCGTCGGCCTTGCCTCGTCGCAGTCCAACTTCGCCCAGAGCGAGGGCCTGGGATTTCTCGCGGCTCAGGCGGTCTTTGCGAGTGTCCCGGCGCTCATCGTCTACGTGATTTTCCAGAAACACATCGTGACTGCCGTTTCGGGCGGCGCGGTGAAGTGAAGCCTACCCGGTCGGAGAGGAGCCGACCGGATCCGTTCAACAGGGTCAAGAGACCTGAAAAAGGGAGTGAGACATCATGAAACGCATCCTACTGACCACCGTTGCAATGATTGCGCTCGGTTATGGCGCGTCTGCCCAGGCCCAGACGAAGATCGAGCTGCAGCGCTTCTTTGGCGCTTGCGAGGCAGATTATGGCAAGGTGACCGACGTCTCCGCAGCGGTTGGCGAATGCGGTATCATCACCGCCCTTGTCAACAAGTTCGAGGCCGACAACCCGGATATCGACGTGAACGTTACCACGGTTGAGTGGCCGGGCTACGATCAGCTGAATGCGCAGATGGCTTCGGGCGCTGCCCCTGATGTCGTCTCCATGCATTACTCGGCAATCTCGGACTATCAGAGCCGCGGCCTGATCGAGCCGATCGACGATGTACTGGCAGCCCAGGGCGTAACCCCTGACAGCTTTACCGATGCCGGACGTGCGGGCGTCACCAAGGAAGGCAAGCTGTACGGCCTGCCCTTCGACAACTGGACGATGCTCGTCCACGTCAACCTGAACCTGATGAAGCAAGCCGGCCTCGTCAACGCGGACGGTACACCGATCCTGCCGAAGTCGGGCGAAGAGCTGATTGCCCAAGGCAAGCAGTTCAAGGAAAAGACCGGCAAGCCCTATCTGATCCAGATTATGGCCAATGAGACGGCCTCTTACACCCGCATCCTCTACACCCTCCTGCAGCAGCAGAATTCGGACTTCTTCTCCGACCCGACCGCGATCAAGCTCAACACGCCGGAGGCAAAAGCCGCCGTCGAGCTGATGAAGGCGACGAAGGATGAGGGCATCTCGACCACTGGCCTCGATTATGCGGCAGCCGTCTCAGGCTTTGCCAATGGCGAAGGCGGGATCGCCGTCAATGGTACCTGGCTGATCGGCGACTACGTCGCCCAGGCGGAAAAGGAAGGCACGGCATTGTCGAACGGTTACACCGTTTATCCCGTGCCGCAGCTCTTCCCTGGTCAGGACAGTACCTATGCCGACGGTCATAGCTGGGTAATGCCGAAGAAGGACCGTTCGCCCGAACAGGTGGCGGCAATCGGCAAGCTGTTCAAGTTCCTGACCGAGAACGACTTCCAGTGGGCTCGCAACGGTCACCTGCCCGCGGTCAAGGCAGTCTTCGACATGCCGGAGTTCAAGTCGCTGCCGCATCGCGACAATATCGCCAAGATCGCCCAGACAGGTCGCTCGCTGCCGGCTGAAGTCCAGCGCCAGTTCCCGATCCAGGACATCATCGGCGAAGAAGTCGGCGCTGCAGTGAACGGTGACAAGTCTGTCGACGAGGCGCTGACATCGGCCGAAAGCCGGATTAACGAACTGCTCGGCGATCTCTGAACACCATCCCTCCCCTGGGCCTCCCTGGCCTGCCCCGCGCACTCCGGTGTGCGGGGCCTTTTTGTCAGAACAAGAGCAGTCGAAAGCGACCATTGAAGACCGATGGTCACCGTGCGGCTCGGGCTTTTGAAGTCGTCTGTCGCTCACTCGACACTCAGCACATCCGCTGTTGCTTAAGTGCGTTTTCTCAGAGACCTTCGATGAAGGCGAGGATGTCTGCTTCCGAGACGACATCGGCATATTTGGCATTCATGTCGAACAGATTGGCCTCATGCGGGGCCGAATGCCGATCCCCGCAGGCGTCGCGCACGACAGTGGTGATGAAGCCATACGACATGGCGTCAACGCAGGTGGCGCGCACGCAGCCGCTCGTCGTCAAGCCGGTCAGGATGACGTTATCGACCCCCATGCAGGTGAGCATCGAGGCGAGCGAGGTGCCGAAAAAAGCGCTCGGATATTGCTTGGTGATGACGAATTCATCCGGGAAGGGCTCAAGCCCCGCAGGCCAGGCGCCAAGCGGATTGCCTGCGGTGAAACAGGCAAGCGGCTTTGCCTTCTGGAAGAAGCGGCCACCGTCAAGACCAGAGGGGTGGAGCACGACGCCGGTCAGGATCACGGGCAGACCTTTTTCCCGGGCGGCTGCTCGAATGCGCAATGCACTGGCAAGCGCTGCATCGACACCGGCATAAAGCGGGCTTGTCGGCTCGAAATAGGCCTCGACAAAATCCACCAGCACCAGAGCCGGCTTTTTACCGAAGCCGATCCGGTTGTCATAGGCCTTGGCGTAATTGGCGGCGAGATCGGCATCGGTCATGGGTCACTCCCGATTTCGGAAAATTTCTGCTCGAAGGCCCAGACATCGTCAAAGCCAAGCAGGGTGTTGAAGTCCTTGAAGGGATAGAGATCGACGGCATCAGTGGTGATGCCGTTGTCCAGAAGGTCCCGATAGGCGTGGCGGACCGCATGGCCATGGGCGAGGAAGCCGAGCGCCGGGTAGATCGCAATGCCATAGCCGAGCGCCTGGAGTTCGCTGGCAGTCATCAGCGGGGTGCGCCCGCCGTTGACCATGTTGGCCAAAAGCGGGCGATCGATTTCAGCGGCAATCTGGCGGACCTCATCCGCGCTCTCCGGAGATTCGATGAATATGATATCAGCGCCGGCTGCGGCATAGGCCTTTGCCCGCCGGATCGCCTCGTCGAGACCCAGGCCTGTACGGGCATCGGTCCGGGCGATCACTAGAAAATCGTCGCTCTTCCGGCTATCGACGGCGACCTCGATCTTCTTGACCATGTCCGTCATCGGCACCACGCGACGGTTGGGTGTATGCCCGCATTTCTTCGGGAATTCCTGGTCTTCCAACTGGATGGCGCTCACGCCGACATACTCATAACCGCGCACCGTGTGGCGCACGTTGAGGAGACCGCCATAACCGGTATCGGCATCGGCGATCACGGGCGTCTTGGTCAGCTTGACGATCTGGGCGATGCGCTCGATCATGTCGCGATAAGTGGCAATACCGGCATCGGGGATGCCGAGATACGAGGCTACCGTTCCATAGCCGGTGACATAAAGCGCCTTGAAGCCCATATTGTCGGCAATAAGGGCTGAGATCATGTCATAGACGCCGGGCGCAAGGATGAAATCTCCGGCGGCGAGTGCTTGTTTCAAGGCTGGATCCGGCATTAGGCTTCAGGCTTTCCATGAGATTTCAAAATAGGTGCGATCCGTGCGGCGTGGGCGAGCAGATGGCTGTCGGCAAAACGCTGCGCGATCAGGGTGACGCCGATCGGCAGGCTGTCCCGCTCCAGAGCGACGGGAACATTGATGCAGGGCACCCCGAGCAAGGTCCAGGAGGCGTTGAAGAGAGGGTCGCCTGGCCGGCGACCGACCGGCGCAAAACCCGGGGCACTCGGCGCGACCACAGCATCGAAATCGGCGGCAATCTCATCGAAGGCAATGCGCGAAAGCGCCATGGCATCATAGGCGCGCGCAAGATCGGCAAGGCTTGAACCGTCACGGTTCTCTACGCGGTGGTGGAAATCATCGTGAAGCTCGCCTCCGTGACGAGCAGCCAGATTGCGAAACGCGGCCTGGCCCTCGCGGTGCAGGATCACGCGGTGCTGGGCGTCGAGTGCCTTGGAATCCTCCGGCAGTTCCAGCCGGGTTACAAGATGGCCGGCAGAGGAAAGGCGTTCGGCGGCAAGGCTCAAGGCTTTCAGGCTTTCTGGCGCCAGCTTGTCGCGATAGGGACCGCTGGTGATGGCTATCCGTAGCTGCCCGGTTGCCGTTGCCTCCGGCTCAAGCGGTTCGTTGAGGCCAAGCACGCCGGCCATCAACGCCAGATCCGCAACCGAGCGGCCATACCAGCCGACGGTATCGAAGCTCAGCGCATAGATCTTTACGCCCTCCCGGCTGACGCGGCCAAAGCTCGGTTTCATCGCATAGACGCCGCAGAACGAGCCGGGACGGATGGTCGAGCCGCCGGTCTGGGTGGCAAGGGCGAGCGGCACGTGGAAGTCGGCAACGGCTGCAGCCGAGCCGGCGGAGGAGCCACCGGACGTGCGGGTCAGGTCATGGGGATTGCCGGTTGCCGCATCGCGACCGGCTGCAGCAAATTCCGTTGTGTCCGTCTTGCCGAGCACAATCGCGCCTTCTGCACGCAGGAAATCGACGACCGCAGCATCTGCTGCGGGGCGGAAACCTTGGTAAAGTGGCGAATTGTGCGTAGTCGGCAGATCGGCAGTGTCGAAGACATCCTTCACCCCAATTGGCAGGCCGTGAAGGCGTCGACGTTTGTCGAGAGGAACAGCGTCCAATCGCGCCGCTTCGGCAAGCGCATTCGAATTTAGCGCCAACCAGGCTTTGACGTCTCCGTCTCGCTCTGCAATGCGGGCAAGACAGGCAGAGACGAGATCCCGGGAGGACAGCGCTCCTTCCCGCATGGCAGCAAGTGCCTCGGTCGCGCTCAGCCGCTGAATTTGGACAGCATTCATCATCACATCTGCCCCGCAGGCGTTGCATGATGAAAGCCGGTCACGGCTTGAAAGGCTGCCCCGAGGCTCAAGCAAAGCGCATCATCACCCGGCCGGCCGACCACTTGGATTCCGGTCGGCAATCCGGTGCGACCAAGGCCGGACGGCAACATCAAGGCTGGCAGTCCCGTGACATCGAAGATCATCGTGTTACGGGAAATGACGGACTGAAACGCATGCGCCGTGTCGTTGACAACGACGGTGAGATCTTCGAGCCGGCCGGCCTCACCACCAAGTCCCGCTGTCACTATCAGGTCTATGCCCTGCATGGCTCTGACAAAAGCAGCCCGCGCCTCCGCCCGAAGCTGAAGCGCCCGCCCGTAGTCCACGGCCGAAAACTGAAGACCATTGTTCAACCGGTGCAACATGCCCCTGTCGAAGAGCTCGGCGCGGTCGAGCCGCGTGCCATGCAGTGTCGCCAGTTCACTTTGCAGGATGACCCAGCCCGCCTCATGCCAAGCTTCGATATCGAGCGCCGGGAAGGGCACAAGCATACAGCCGAGACCTTCCAGTCGGGCAAGGGCAGACTGCCAATTCGCAAGCACCGCATTGTCAACGTGGTCGGTGAACCAGACCTCGGGCACCCCAATGCGCACCCCTCTCACAGACGCGTTGGACAGCACAGCCCGGCAGTCGTTCAGAAGTCCTGTATTCGGAAGGGCCGTCATAAAGGGGAGAACACGGGCAAGATCCCGCGCCGAGCGCGCCATCGGCCCGACGTGATCGAGCGTCCATGAGAGTGGCGCAACGCCTTCCCGGGACACGAGCTCTCGGGTGGGTTTGAAACCCGTCGTGCCGCACCAGCAGGACGGCACCCGTATCGAGCCGCCGGTGTCGGTGCCAATTGCGAGCGGCATCAGGCGCGCGGCCAAGGCAGCGCCCGATCCCGTGGACGAGCCGCCGGTCCAGCGCGCGGCATTCCAGGGATTGGTGACGACGCCGAAGCGCGGATTGTGTGGCGAACCGGCAGCGAATTCGGTCGTCGCGGTCATGGCAAAGGGAATGGCGCCAGCTGCCCTGAGGCGTGCCACGGCTGCGGCATCGGCCGGCGCGATACGGTTGCCGGTGAACAAAGAGCCCGAGGTGACGACGGCCCCCTCGACGTCGATGATGTCCTTGACGCCAAAAGGGATGCCTTCAAGTGGCCTCGGATTGCCGGCCTTCCAGCGCGCATCGCTCTCGGCTGCTGCCGCTTTCGCGCCGGGCACGAGCCGCAACACGGCCTCACGGCCCGTCCTCGTTGCCGAGATCGCAGTGATCAGGCTTGCCAAAGCAGCAGACGGGCTGAGTGCGCCTTGGGAAAAAGCGCCCAGAAGCGTTTCGACATCGGCAGCGGCAACCGATCCCGGCAGGGAAGCCGGGACCAATTGGTAAGGTGACACAGAACCAATTGTTTCACTTAGCGCCGAGCCGCCTGAAGCCGGCCAATCGGGCGAGCTTGGATCGACAATCGAGAGCGGGTCAAGGTCAGCGGTCAGACCGGTGTCCTCAGCACGTGCCAGAGGGGCATTCGGCACCGGCGTCACCTCATTCAGCCGCGATCTGGGCCGGCGTGCGCGAGGCCATCAGCGGCTGAATGCGTTCGCCAAACTGATCGAGGCCGACGAGGAAGTCGTCGAAGGTCAGCATGATGCCCTTGGTACCGGGAACACTGCCGGCTTCGTCCAGCATGCGCGCGACATTGGCATAGGAACCAACCAGCGTGCCCATGTTGAAATTGACGGCACCCTCGGGAAGATTGATGTGCTTGGCGGTCGAATTGGCGTCCGCTGTCGCGTCCTTCGAGCCCTGATCGGCCATCCAGGCCAGTGCGTCGACATCGGCGCCGGCGCGGTAGCTTTCCCACTTGGCACGGGCGAGCTCGTCGGTCTCGTCGGCGATCACCATGAAAAGCACATAGGCGCCGACGTCACGGCCGGTCTTGGCAGCAGCCTCCATCAGCTTGACGTTGTTGGGCGCATAGGCCGTGGGCGTGTTGATGCCCGAACCCATGACGAAGTTGTAGTCGGCGTATTCGGCGGCGAATTCCATGCCGCGCGGGCTCTGGCCGGCGGCCACGATCTCGATCTTGTTCGCCGGCGTGGGCTTCATCATGCAGTCCTTCATGGTGAAGTGCTTGCCCTCGAAAGTGCAGGCACCTTTCTCCCAGAGTTCCTTCATGATGTGCACGTATTCGGTCGAGTAGTCGTAGCGGTAGCCGAAATAGCTGTCGCCCGGCCACATGCCCATCTGGTCATATTCGGCCATTTGCCAGCCGGAGACGATGTTGACCCCGAACCGGCCCGGCGCGACGCTGTCGATGGTGGTTGCCATGCGCGCGACGATCGCAGGCGGCAAAGTGAGGACGGCAGTCGAGGCAAACAGCTTGATGCGCTCGGTGACGGCCGCAAGGCTCGCCATAAGGGTGAAGCTTTCAAGGTTATAGTCCCAGAATTCCGCCTTGCCGCCGAAGCCGCGCAGCTTGATCATCGAGAGCGCGAATTCCAGGCCATATTTTTCGGCCTTCTGTACGATCTGCTTGTTGAGCTCGAAGCTCGGCATGTATTGCGGCGAGGTGGTCGAGATCAGCCAGCCATTGTTACCTATTGGAATGAAGACACCGATATCCATCTTGGTTCCCCTTTTTATGAGCCAAACGCATGCACTATGTACGAACTAATGCAAAAAACTCTCCGACTGTCCAGCCGAAAATGATGCATGTTTAGGCGTGCATATTTTATGTGCATTCGGCGAAATTACGCGCAAGAACAACTGCCGCCGAATGGATCAGGCGACGTCGGAGTGGGCAAAACCACGGGCCAGAAGCTCAAGAAAGAAAAACGAGCACGGTTGCCACCACCCCATCGCTCAGAGCGCGATAAGGCCGGCATTCTTTAGAAATCAGCGAGGGGTCAGCCCTCGGCGCGCAACGTGGTGGTGAAGGTGAAACGCTCTGCCGGCAGGACTTGGAAGGCGTATTCCAAAAGGCGACGGCCGGAGCCGTAATAGCGGCGGGTCACGACGAGCGCCAAATCTCCCGGCTTGACGTCGAGCTTGGAGGCGATCACCTCGTCCAGCACAAGAGGCTTTATATCCTGCTGAATTTCCTGGATTTTCTCGCCGGTAAACTGCTCGATATAATGGAAGATCGCGCTGCGTGCGACGGTGATATCCTTAACGGCAGCCGACAATTTCGAATCGACATAGACCTCATTCCAGGAAAATGGCCTGCTGCGGTTGCCCGGGTAACGAATGCCGGCCATATGGAAGAATTTTCGACCTGGTCGGCAGCCGAGCTCGACGGCAAGCTTGCCTTGGGCGGAAATCTCCTCCTTGGTGTCAATGACGAATTCGGTCTCAGCAGCGATTTCGAAAAGCTCGGAGCGTGAATGGGCAATGAAGCGCTTGCGCTCCGGGTCAAATCCCGCCTCGACGCGGGTCCCCACACCCTTTCGGGCTGAGAGACGTCCCTTGTTGCGCAAAGTCCCGATTGCCTGGCGCACCGTCTGACGGCTGACGCCGAGAGCCGCCGCAATTTCGTTTTCCGTCGGCAGAAGCGAACCCACCGGATAGTCGCCATTGCTGATGCGACCCTCCAAATGGTGGGCCACCTGAAGATAAAGCGGAGCCGTATCAAGTTCAGGTTTCCAGTTGGTGTGCTTCTGATCCACGTCCATGGCAGTCCCCGCCGGCACAACCGCCGGACCAATCCCAGTGCCTGTGTTCAATCCTCTTTCGTCATAAAACGCAAACGGAATCCCGCCGTCTGAACGCGGCTCGTGCGGTGACTTGCGGATAACCCGTAAATCAATTAGTACGTACATATCCTAGCAACCAATCCTCGGATCATTGGGCCATATGTCGGATCTCATTGCCGGAGAGGCGCCGCCCGCGCGCCGCGTCTCGTCCCTCCTCCAGACGCTTGCAGCCGCAACGCTTATCCAGATCGTGGCGACCGCGAGCGTGCTGGCGCTCACGGCAATCGCTCCGACCGTGGCTGCCGATCTCGATATCGGCGCCTACTGGATCGGCTACCAGATCAGCCTGATTTATGCGTCGGGCATGTTTTCGTCGGCTGTCGCTGGCACGCTGGTGCAGCGTTTCGGGCCGGTGCGCATCGAGCAGGTCGCGCTCATCTGCTTCGTGCTCGGCTTTGCCGGCATTGCAAGCGCCAGTATCCCGCTGATCGTTGTCGCCTCGCTCTTCATCGGCATTGGCTACGGGCTGAACAACCCGGCCTCGTCGGAGATGCTGAGCCGCGTGACGCCACAGTCCAAACGCAACATCGTTTTTTCCTTGAAGCAATCAGGAGTGCCACTCGGCGGCATCCTGGCAAGCTTCGCCTTTCCCTTCCTGTCGCGTTATGTCGACTGGCACGTGGCACTGCTGATCGGTGCGCTTGCGCCACTCTCGACCATGGGGCTGCTGGCGATAACCCATGCCGCAGACCCGATCGTTCCGGCCTCGTCCCGCTCGCTTTTGAAGGGGCTCATCGAAGAACAATCGACGATCTGGCGCCATCCGCGCCTGCGTGCGCTATGCGGCCTGGGATTTGCCTATTCGGCGATGCAGTTGTCGATCTCCGCCTTTGCCGTCGTCACCCTCGTGCATGATGCGGGATGGTCACTGCTGTCGGCCGGCTCGGTCGCTGCGGCAATGCAGCTGGCGGGCGCGCTGGGTCGCGTCTTCTGGGGCGTCGTCGCCGACCGGATCGGCGGCGGCTTTCTGACGCTCGCCCTGCTCGGCCTCCTCGGCGGCACGGGCTATGCGCTTCTCTTTTTTTTGCAAGACCTGCCCGTCGTCCTGCAAGTCACCCTCTTCGTTTTGACCGGTGGCGTCACGATCGGCTGGAATGGGGTACTCCTGGCAGAAGTGGCGCACAACGCCCCCCATGGCCGCGTCGGCGCCATTACCGGTGGCGTTCTGGTCTACACCTTCATCGGTGTCATCGTCGGCCCCTCGTCCTTTGCCGCCGTCTATGCGCTGACCGGCCACTACGGCGCGAGCTTCATGATCTTCTCGCTGTTCGGCCTTGCCGGCATGATCGTCGCCTGGCGGGCCCATCGCAACCGCACCTGATCCATATGTACTGACAAAGCAAGCACGCGACACGGCCCGAAGCCATGCTGCGCGCGCTCAGTCTTGTCTGTGGATTTGGTCCTTCGAGGCAGTTTGAACACGATTCAAGCGCCAGAATGGTGGGCTTTTTGGCAATCGCCGCTTTTATGTGCAGCGCAAAAAAATAGGCAAAAGCCAGTTGACGTCTCTCTGACTATGTACGTACATTATCTGTCAGCAGCCCTCTCAAGCTGCAGCAGAACTCACCGGAAAATCCGGGATTACAGAGGGGAATGTTGATCATGCGCCTGCTTATCGCCAGTTCGTTCTTGGCCGCCTCCACTGCTGCGGTCATCGCCACACCCGCCGCTGCAGATCCGATGGCCGACGCCAAGGCCATTATCGAGCAGCACCGTGCGATGCCGGTCTTCGAGGCACCCGGTGAGCCTTTCGACGCCAAGGCCTGCATGGCAGACAAGAAGGTCTTGTCGATCCCGATCTCGATGACCATTCCTTTCAATGTCGAGCTGCAAAAGGCTATGGCTTCGGCAGCCGAAGAGGTCGGCTTCACCTATACGACCTGGGACAACCAGCTCAAAATCGACCAGTGGGTACAGGGGATTTCGCAGGCGATCAGCCAGAAATACGACGTCATCGATCTCGCGGGCGGCCTTAATCCGGAAGTGCTCGGGCCGCAGCTCGGCGAGGCCCGTGCCGCCGGCCTGAAGATCTCCACGACCCATTTCTATGACGTCACGCAGCCGGCCGTCGACAGCGTCGACTATTCCGGCAAGGTCGACTTCACCGGTGCTGGTAAGCTGCTGGCCGCCTGGGCCTATGTGCAGACCGAGGGTAAGCCGAACGTTCTGATCATCGGCTCGTCCGACGTGCTTCCGTCGATCCCCTTCGTCCAATCGATCCAGGACGAGTTGAAGACGCTCTGCCCGGATTGCGTTCAGAAACATCTCGACGTTCCGGTTTCCGAATGGGCGACCAAGATCCAGTCCGGCACCCAGTCTGCGCTGCTGGCCGACCCGTCGATCAACTACATCCTGCCGATCTATGATTCCATGTCGCAGTTCGTCGTACCGGCGCTGCGCATCACCGGATCGGAAGGGTCCGTGAAGCTCGCAAGCTTCAACGGCACACCTTTCGTGCTCGACATGGTGCGCGAAGGACAGGTTGAGATGGATATCGGCGAAAGCCTCGGCTGGGCCGGTTATGCGGCGATCGACAACATCATGCGCATGCTCTGCGGCAAGCCGGAAGTGGCGAAGCTCAACGTACCCCTCCTGGTCTTCGACAAGGACAATATCCAGACCGCAGGCGTGCCCGCCAACTTCAACGACGGCTATGGCGACGCCCATCTCGATGGCTTCCGCAAGCTGTGGAAGCTGAAGTAAGCTCCGACTGACAAAAGCAGGAGCCGTCTCATGACCGAGAATGCCGTGCTCACCATGAACAACATCCGCATGCGGTTCGGCAGCTATTACGCGCTCAAGGGTGTTTCGCTGTCGATACGCCGCGGCGAGGTGTTCGGGCTACTCGGCCAGAACGGCTCCGGCAAGTCGACGATGATCAAGGTGCTCGCGGGCTTCCACCAGCCGGAGGAGGGCTCGGAAGTGATCCTGTGGGGGCAGACCATGCCCCTGCCGCTCAATCCCATGGAGATCAAGAAGCGCGGCGTCACCTTCGTGCATCAGCATCTGGGTCTCGTTTCCTCATTGACCGTGATGGAAAACATGCGCGTCACCGCGCTCGGCCAGAAGACACCTCTGTTCGTCAACTGGAAGAAAGAAGCGGCTGCAATCTCCAGGCTGTTTGCGGAATTCGACCTCACCATCGATCCCTTTGAGACAGTTGCGAACCTGCCGCCGGTCGAACGGGCCTTCGTCGCCATTATCCGCGCCTTTGAAGAACTGCGTGCCTCAGATGCCGGCTATGGCGGTGAGGGTATTCTCGTCCTCGACGAACCCACCCCCTTCCTGCCGGCGGACGATGTGCAGCGGCTGTTTGCCCTCATCCGCTCGATCGTCAAGACCGGCGCCTCCGTGGTCATCGTCACGCATGACATTGACGAGGTGCGCGACATCACCGACCGGGTGGCGATCTTACGCGATGGAGAACTGGTCGACGTGCTCGATACCAAAGTCGCCGAGCGGCAGTCGATCCTCGACACGATCGTCGGCTCGCGGATCGATGCGTTCGAGAAGAAGCGTATGGCAAATGCCGGCGTACCGGCGGCTGTCAGCGTGCGCGGTTTTTCCGATGGCACGAACACGCCTTTCAACTTCGAGATCCGGGCGGGCGAAACGCTTGGTGTCACCGGTCTGATCGGCTCGGGCTTTGCAGCCCTCCCCTATCTCCTCTACGGCGCACGCAGTGGCACCGGCGAGATTACCCTTGACGGCCGAACGATCTCGCTTTCCACGATCACGCCGCTTGCCGCGCAAAAACTCGGCATCGCCTTCCTGCCCGGCGACCGTCTGGGGGCGGCGGGCATCGGTACGCTGTCTGTCACCGACAATATCACCCTTCCCGTGCTCCATGGCCTGTTGAAGCCCTACGGCCTCGATCGTCCCGGCATGACGCGCGAGGCGGCCCGGCTGGCACAGATCCATGATGTCAGACCGCAGGATCCGAACCTGCCGCTCGGCTCTCTTTCGGGCGGCAACCAGCAAAAGGTGCTGCTCGCCAAGTGGCTCCAGATCAAGCCCAAGCTGTTGATGCTGGACGAACCGACGCAGGGCGTCGATTTCGGCGCCCGCCAGCAGATCTTCAAGGCGCTCGACCGGGCAGCAGCGGAGGGCACGGCGATCCTCTGTGCTTCGACCGACAACGAGCAGCTTGAGCAGATCTGCGACCGGATCATCGTGTTTTCGCGCGGCCGGCCCGTCATCGAGCTCAAGGGTGCCGAGATCTCCAGAAAATCCATCACCGAAGCCTGTTTCCACAGCCATGACGCGGAGGCTGCAGAATGACGACGCTCGATATGCCAACGACCAAACCGATCACCCGGCCGAAGAGCCGTTTCACCCTGAAGACGGAGGCCGAACGCTTTGCGCTGGTGGGTGCCTGGCTGCTTCTGATCATGATCTTCGGCACGCTGATGCCCGACAGTTTCTTGAGCTGGCGCAGCTTCTCGACGCTGTTTGGCTCGCAGGCCGTGCTTGTGGTGCTGACGCTTGCCATCATCATTCCGCTGACGTCAGGCGATTTCGATCTCTCCGGCGCTTCAACGCTGACGATGAGCTCAATGCTGATTGCGGTCCTCAACGTCAAGCTCGGCTGGCCGATCGTGCCGGTCATGCTGATTGCCCTTGCAAGCGGCTTGATCATCGGGGCAGTCAACGCCTTTTTTGTCCTCTACTTCCGCATCCACTCCTTGATCGTGACACTCGGCGTCGGCACCTTCGTCAACGGCCTGATCCTCTGGGTCAGCAATTCGCAGACCATCTCCGGTGTTTCGATGGGTCTTGTGCAATGGGTGATTATCAATCGCTTCCTCGGCATTCCACTGGCCTTCTTCTATGCACTGATCCTTGCGGGGGTGATCTGGTATGCGCTGGAATTCACCATCCCAGGTCGCAAGCTGCTCTTCGTTGGCCGGGGCCGCGAAGTCTCGCGCCTGAACGGCATCGATGTGGACCGCGTGCGGGCCACCTCCTTCGTTCTGTCGGGTCTGATTTCGGCCTTTGCCGGCATGCTCTATGCGGGCATGACCGGCTCGGCCGATCCGCTATCGGGGCTCAACCTGCTGCTGCCGGCCTTTGCCGCTGCCTTTCTCGGCGCCACGACCATTTCGCCCGGTCGCTTTAACGCCTTTGGTGCTGTCATCAGCGTCTACTTTCTCGTGACCGGCATCACCGGGCTCACCATGCTCGGCGCTGATGCCTATGTACAGAACCTGTTTTATGGCGGCGCCCTGGTCATTGCCGTGTCGCTCAGCCAGCTCGTTCGCAACCGTCAGCCACAGGATTTCAGCTGATGGATACGCGCCAGATCATGGAAGCTCTGGCCGAAGCCTATTGGAAGCGGCCGGCCGTCGAGGCGGAACTGGTTGCGATGATCGGCGAGCTGACGCGTGACGCAGAGAAGATCGCCGGGCGCGTGCCCGCCGGCCGCTCCGATCTCTTCGGCATCGAACCATCGAGCTTCGACGCGGTGCTGCTGTCGGAGGTCACCCGATGAGCGACACCGATCCGAAAAACCTGCGCGAGGCCGCCGGGTTGATCCGATCCGGCAAGATTTCGTCGGTCGAACTGACCATGGCGGCACTTGACCGGGCCAAGGCCAGCCGAGAGCGGCTGAATGCCTTCATCGAAATCGAGGAAGAGACAGCCCTTGCCGCCGCTCAGGCTTCGGATGCAGCGCTTGCAAGTGGAAAGGCGCTTGGGCCGCTCCATGGCGTGCCGCTTGCCCACAAGGACATGTATGACCGCGCCGGTTTCGTCACCGGCTGCGGCTCAAAGATCCGCGCAACCCATATGGCCACCTCCACTTCGACGGTGATGCAGAGGCTTGAAGCGGCCGGTGCGATCTCGATCGGGCGGCTCAATATGAGCGAATTCGCCATGGGACCGACCGGCCACAACTTCCACCATGGCCGTGCCATCAATCCTGTTGACCCCGAGCGTATCACCGGCGGTTCGTCCTCCGGCTCGGGTGCGGCGGTCGGCGGCGGTGTGGTGCTCGCCGCGCTTGGCTCCGATACAGGCGGATCGATCCGTCTGCCGGCTGCCTGTTGCGGCGTGGTCGGCATCAAGCCAACGCAGGGGCGGGTCAGCCGACATGGCGCCATGCCGCTGTCGTTTTCGCAGGATTGCATCGGTCCGCTGGCCCGCTCGGTCGAGGATGCCTATCTGCTGCTGCAGTTGATCTCGGGGCCCGACGGACAGGATACGACCTGTGCTGCCATCGATCCGCCGGGTGCGCTCACCAGCGACCTTTCCTCCCTGAGGATCGGGATAGCCGGCGGAATTTTCGCCGACAATCTCGATGCCGAGACGGCCAAGGGGGTGGAGATTGCAGCAAAGGTTTTGGCTGACAGCGCCCAAAGCGTTACGGCCGCAACGATCCCTGATTTCTCCGCCATTGCCGAACTTGCCAATGCTGTTGCCATGGCCGAAGCCGGAAGTTTTCATTTCGACTGGATGCGGGACCGACCAGAAGACTATGGCCCGCAGGTCCGCATGCGGCTCTCGCAGTCGCTCGCCATTCCCGCGCCAATCTATCTGCGGGCATTGCAGGCCCGCTCGATTATGCTCGAGCAATTCCTGGACGCAGCCTTTGCCAAGGCCGATGTGCTGATTGCCCCGACCATGCCATTCGTCGTGCCGCTCTCCGCAGATGTCGATGTCGGATCGAGCCCCTCGATGAATGCTGTCACCAGCGCCATGACGTCGCTGACGCGGCCCTTCAGCTATCTGGGGCTGCCGGTGGTGACCGTTCCCGTCGGCGTCTCGGCGCAAGGACTGCCCGTGGCGCTGCAGATCATCGCCCGGCCCTGGCGCGAAGATCTGGCAGCCAGCATCGCCCTTCATCTCGAAAGCAGGCTGGCAGTGCCGGCCTTTCAATCCATGTCCACCTTGAACAGGCCAGCGGCATGACCGCAGCGCCCCGAGAGCCCGAAAGGATCTTTTCGATGAACACCGTTCCGACCCTGACCGCACCTGTCGAACCCTTGAGCGACGTCAGTCAGAAGGCTTTTCGCGACGCCATGGCGAAGATGGCGGCCGCCGTCAACATCATCACGACCGATGGACCCGCCGGCAAAGCCGGCTTTGCCGCAACCGCCGTCTGCAGCGTGACCGACAGCCCGGCCTCGCTGCTGATCTGTCTGAACCGCAGCGCCTCCGTATTCGAGACGGTGATCGCCAATGGGGTTGTCAGCGTCAACGTGCTGTCAGCTGAACACCAGGTTCTGTCGTCACTGTTCGGCGGCAAGACGCCGGTCGAGGAGCGCTTTGCGGCTGCCGACTGGCATCTTGGGGTAACCGGGGCGCCGATGTTGTCGGATGCGATGGTGTCCTTCGACTGCACCATCACAGAGACCCAGGACATCGGCACCCACCGCATCCTGTTCTGTTCGGTGAAGGCAATCGAAGAACGCGACGCCTCCGGTGCGCTGCTCTACTATAAGCGTAGCTACCACCATCTGCCCGCCTGACCCATCGACGCCCGATCAGCCAACCGAAGTAGAAAACTTCCAACGGTTACCAGGTAAATATTTTCTTGAGATTTTCTCGCCGCCCTTCCATAAGCGGTGGCGAGGAGTTCTCGTGCCATGGTCACAATCAAGGAAATCGCCAAGGCGGTCGGCGTGTCGTCCGGTACGGTCTCGCGCGTCTTGAACTACGACCAGACGCTCTCGATCTCCGAGCCGAAGCGGCAAGCCATTATCGAAACGGCCGAGGCGCTGAACTATGCGACGCCACGTGCGCGGCGAAGTGCCCAGGTCCAGCCGCTGCAGATTGCCATGGCAAGCCACGCGGATGTCTCGGCTCGCATAGCCGTTATTCACTTCCTCGCCCCGAACGAAGAGCTGGTCGATCCCTATTATGTTGGTGTTCGCCTGGCCATCGAGGCGCGGTGTCGAGAATACAAGATCGAGATCGCAAGGGTGTTCAACCCCGATGTGCCGGTAGATCCTTCTTTACTCGCAGGGCTGTCGGCCGCCATCATCGTGGGCCATCATCCTCGCGCGGAGATCGAGAGCCTTGCGCGGACCTGCCCGCATCTGATCATGGCCGACTACAATCCGCGTATGCCGCAGTTCGACTGCGTGCGGGCGGATCTCGGCGAGGCGACCGTCAATATCCTCGATAGTCTCGACCGGGCGGGCTACGGCCGGATCGGTTTCGTCGGCGGTTACGAGTTGATGGACAATGACGCGCTGATGCATGGCGAGCAGCGCTGCAAGGCCTTCATCGAATGGCATGAGGCGCGCGGCCGCTATAAGCCGCAACTGCTGGCGCTCGGCCAGAGCGAGCGTTTCGGGCAGAACCTTCGCCTGGAAACAGGCTATCAGCAGGCTCGGACCCTCCTCGCACTACCCGAACGACCCGATGCCATCGTCGCGGCAAACGACAACATGGCAATCGGCACCTACCGGGCCATCCAGGAAGCGGGGCTAAAGATTCCGGAAGATATCGCCGTGATTGCTTTCAACGACATACCGGTTGCACAGTTTCTGGTCCCGCCGCTTTCCACCATGCGTATTCCCGGTGAACTGATTGGCGAAACCGCAGTCGACCTGATGGTTGAGCGCCTGAACGGCCGCGACTATTCCAAACATGTGACGATCCCGACCCAGATGGTCTGGCGCGGAAGTGCACGCAAACCGTGATCAAAGCCTCCTGATAAGATTCCAGAGACTTACCGCAGCGCACAAAATATTTAGTAAAAATTTTCTTGGCTGTGTTCCGATTTTCGGGAATAGTGATTGTGAGGCAGGGGATGAGGCTGCCGTTCAAGTCACAATGGGAGGAACACATGGATTACTCACGCGTGCTCAAGCGCTCCGTCTCGGCGGCCCTGACGGGTGCTGCACTTCTTTGCAGCACCGCCGCCTTTGCCGGTGAAGTCACCGTCTGGTGCTGGGACCCGAACTTCAACGTCGCGATCATGAAGGAGGCTGCAGCGCGCTACACCGCGAAGCATCCCGACACAACCTTCAACATCGTCGACTTCGCCAAGGCTGACGTCGAGCAAAAGCTGCAGACGGGCCTTGCTTCCGGCATGACCGACACGCTGCCGGATATCGTCCTGATCGAGGATTACGGCGCGCAGAAATATCTGCAGTCCTTCCCCGGCGCCTTTGCCGCGCTCACCGACAAGATCGACTATTCCGGCTTTGCCAAGTACAAGGTCGATCTGATGACGCTTGAGGGTCAGGTCTACGGCGTGCCTTTCGATTCGGGCGTGACTGGTCTCTACTATCGCAAGGATTACCTTGAGCAGGCGGGCTACAAGGCTTCCGACATGGAGAACCTGACCTGGGACCGCTTCATCGAGATCGGCAAGGACGTGAAGGCCAAGACCGGCCACGAGATGATGGCGCTCGATACCAATGACGGCGGCCTGATCCGCATCATGATGCAGTCCGGCGGCAAGTGGTATTTCAACGATGACGGCAGCCTCAACATTACGGGCAATGCTGCGCTGAAAGCGGCACTCGAAACCCAGGCACGCATCGTCAACGAAGGCGTTGCCAAGCAGACCAGCGGCTGGAATGACGGCATCAATGCGCTGACGTCCGGCGATGTCGCCTCGGTCCTGATGGGCGTCTGGATCACCGGCACCGTCAAGTCGCAGGCCGACCAAGCCGGCAAGTGGGCGCTGACCGCCATTCCGAAGCTCAACATCGAGGGCGCGACCGCTGCCTCGAACCTCGGCGGTTCCAGCTGGTATGTCCTCGAAGCTTCTGCGGAGAAGGACGAAGCGATCGACTTCCTCAATGAAGTCTACGCCAAGGATCTCGACTTCTATCAGAAGATCCTGACCGAACGCGGCGCGGTCGGCTCGCTGCTGGCTGCCCGCACCGGTGAAGCCTATCAGAAGCCGGATGATTTCTTCAGCGGCCAGACCGTCTGGCAGAACTTTGCCGACTGGCTCGTCCAAGTGCCGGCCGTCAATTACGGCGTCTTCACCAATGAACTCGATACGGCCGTCACCGCAAACTTCCCGGCATTGCTGAAAGGCACGCCGGTGGATGACGTCCTCAAGGCGATCGAAAGCCAGGCCGCCGGCCAGATCCAATAATCTCATCCCACAGGGGCTCTTGTCGTCAGGGGCCCCTGTCCTCCCGGAGACGTGCGGCGGAAACGCCGCGCGGCTTCCTTTCGCATAACCAGGTCCACTGATCGGGTTCGGGGACACCGCATGGCCACCACATCCAGATCAAGCTTGAAGCGTTACTTCGACGTGAACGGGTGGCTGTTCGTGGCGCCCGCCGTCGCGCTGATCTCGCTTTTCATGATATATCCGATCATCCGCTCGCTCATCCTATCCTTCTATTCGGGTCGCGGGATGATGTTGAAGTTTTCCGGCAGCGGAAATCTCGTGCGGCTCTGGAACGACCCCGTTTTCTGGAAGGCGCTGGAGAACACGGTGATCTTTTTCATCGTCCAGGTGCCGATCATGATCACCATGGCGCTGATCCTGGCAGCCATGCTGAACAATCCGAAACTGCGCTATTCCGGCCTCTTCCGGACGATGATCTTCCTGCCCTGCGTTTCCTCGCTGGTCGCCTATTCCATCCTGTTCAAGAGCATGTTCTCGCTCGACGGCGTGGTGAATAACACGCTGCTGGCAATGGGCATCATTGGCGAGCCGATCGGCTGGCTGACCGACCCCTTCTGGGCCAAGGTCCTGATCATCATCGCCATCACCTGGCGCTGGACCGGCTACAACATGATCTTCTATCTGGCGGCTCTCCAGAATATCGATCGCTCGATTTATGAGGCGGCGAAAATCGACGGCGTGCCGTCCTGGGGGCGCTTCGCCTTCCTGACGATCCCGATGCTCAAACCCGTGATCCTGTTCACGACCATCACCTCGACGATCGGCACGCTGCAGCTCTTTGACGAGGTCTACAACTTCACCGAAGGCAAAGGCGGACCTGCAGATTCGACGCTGACGCTGTCGCTCTACATCTACAACCTGACCTTCCGCTTCATGCCGAGCTTCGGTTATGCCGCGACCGTCTCCTATGTGATCGTGCTGATGGTGGCGGTCCTCTCCTTCCTGCAGTTTTACGCCGCGAGGGAACGCGCATGAGGATCACGCTTCGCCGCCATCTGCCTGATATCGTGCAGTATAGCGTCCTATCGCTTGCGGCCTTCCTCTCGGTCTTTCCCTTTATCTGGATGGTCATCGGGGCGACCAACACCACGAGCCAGATCATCCGCGGCAAGGTCACCTTCGGTACTGCGCTGTTCGACAACATCGCCTCCTTTTTCGCGCAGGTGGATGTGCCGCTGGTTTTCTGGAATTCCGTCAAGATTGCACTTGTCGGCACGGCACTGACACTGCTCATATCTTCGCTTGCCGGTTACGGCTTCGAGATGTTCCGCTCGAAACTGCGCGAACGCGTCTATACCGTGATCCTGCTGACGCTGATGGTGCCGTTTGCGGCGCTGATGATCCCGCTCTTCATGCTGATGGGTCAGGCGGGGCTGCTGAATACGCATATTGCGATCATGCTGCCGATGATCGCGTCCGCCTTCATCATCTTCTACTTCCGTCAGGCTTCAAAGGCCTTTCCGACCGAACTTCGCGATGCGGCGAAGGTGGACGGCCTGAAGGAGTGGCAGATCTTTTTCTACATCTATGTGCCGGTGATGCGCTCGACCTATGCGGCGGCCTTCGTCATCGTCTTCATGCTGAACTGGAACAACTATCTCTGGCCGCTGATCGTGCTGCAGTCGAACGACACCAAGACGATCACGCTCGTCGTGTCCTCGCTGGCTTCCGCCTATTCGCCCGAATACGGCACCGTGATGATCGGCACGATCCTGGCCACGCTTCCCACACTTCTCGTTTTCTTCGCCATGCAACGTCAGTTCGTGCAGGGCATGCTCGGCTCCGTTAAATAGGACTTTGAAATGCGCATTATCGAGACTTTCAACAAGGACTGGACCTTCCGCGCCGGGTTTGAGCCGGCTTTCGCTTCGGCTGCCCAGCCGGGCGAGAAGGTCCAGCTTCCCCATACGGCGGTCGAGCTGCCATACAATTATTTCGATGAGAAGAGCTACCAGAAGGCCTTTACCTATCAGAAGGTCATTGCCTGGGACCCGCATTTCGAGGGCCGCGAAGTGTCGCTGGTGTTCGATGCAGCCATGACCGACAGCGTGGTCTATTTGAACGGTAGTGAGATCACCGCGCACAAGGATGGTTACACGCCGTTCGAAGCACGGCTCACGCCGCATCTGAAGGCCGGCGACAACCTGCTGACGGTCAAGATCGACGGTTCGGAAAACCCCGAGATACCGCCCTTCGGCGGCGTGATCGATTATCTCACCTATGCCGGCATCTATCGCGACGTCTGGCTCAAGATCACCGCGCCGGTTTCGATCAAGAACGTCAAGATCGAGACGCCGGATGTGCTTGCCGAGACCAAGCAGGTGACGGCCAAAGTCTGGATCTCCAATCCGACCGATCAGGTACTCTCCGGCAAGGTCACGGCTGTTCTGAAGGATGGCGCAGGTCAGGAGATCACGCGGACCGAGGCGACCGTCTCCGGCGCCGAGGTTTCGCTCGGCCTCTCCGGGCTCAAGGGCATCACGCTCTGGGATATCGACAATCCTGCGCTCTATCATCTCACGGTGACGCTCGAGACGGCTTCCGGCACCGACGCCGTGACAAACCGTTTCGGCTTCCGTTCTGCGGAATACACGATCGACGGTTTCAAGCTGAATGGTCGCGTGGTGAAGCTTCGCGGCCTCAACCGTCACCAGGCCTGGCCGCATCTGGGTTACGCCATGGGCCGGCGCGGCCAAGAGAAGGACGCCGATATCCTGAAATTTGACCTCGCCTGCAACATCGCCCGCACCTCACATTATCCGCAGTCGAAATATTTCCTCGACCGCTGCGACGAGATCGGCCTGCTGGTCTTCGAGGAGATTCCCGGCTGGCAGCATATCGGTGGCGATGTCTGGAAGGCGGAAAGCGTTCAGAACGTGCGCCGGATGATCGAGCGCGACTGGAACCACCCCTCGATCATCATCTGGGGGGTGCGCATCAACGAGAGCCAGGACAGTCACGACTTCTACGTTGCGACGAACGCCATGGCCCGTTCGCTCGATACCACCCGCCAGACCGGCGGTGTTCGCTACATCACCGAGAGCGAGCTGCTCGAAGACATCTACACGATGAACGACTTCATTCTCGGCATGGAGGAGCTACCGGGCCATAATCGTGAGCGGCTGGTTCTGCGCGACCAGCGCGAGGTCACGGGCCTCGACCGCAAGGTTCCCTACATGATCACCGAATATGGCGGGCACATGTATCCGACCAAGCGCTTCGACCAGGAGCAGCGCCAGGCAGAGCATGTCGGCCGGCATCTGGCGATCCTGAATGCAGCCGCCGGCGACCCATCAATTTCGGGTTCCACCGGTTGGTGCATGTTCGACTACAACACCCACAAGGACTTCGGCTCCGGCGACCGCATCTGCTATCACGGCGTTCTCGACATGTATCGCGAGCCGAAATTTGCGGCTTACGCCTATGCCTCGCAGGGCGATCCGAAGGACAAGGTCGTGCTGCAGCCGGTCAGTTTCTGGGCGCGCGGCGAGCGGAATATCGGCGGCGTGCTGCCGCTGATCGTGCTGACCAATTGCGACTACGTCGAAATCCGCATGGGCCACATCGTCAAACGGATCAAGCCGGATCGGAAGAGCTATCCGCACCTGCCGCATCCGCCCTGCATTCTCGATCACAGCATGGTCACACCGGAAGAATTCGGCGAATGGGGCATGACCTGGCGGGACGGCGAACTCGTCGGCTTCGTCGGCGGAAGAGAGGTGGTCAGACGCCATCTGCCGGCCGATCCGCTGCCAACGACCCTCGATATCGCCGCTGACGATACCGAACTGCGGGTGGGCGAGAAGGACACGGTGCGCGTCATCCTGCGGGCACTCGATCAGGGCGGCAATGTCATGGGCTTCTTCGACGATCCGGTCGAGGTCTCGCTTGAGGGTCCGGGCCGCATCGTTGGCCCCACGCTTCTCTCCTTCAAGGGCGGGGCCGTCGGCGTCTATGTCGAAGCCGGAAACGAGGTCGGGCGCTTGACGCTGACGGCCAATTGCCGTCCCTTCGGTACCAAGCGCATCACCTTCAACGTCACCTGAGCGAGGCTGAAATGGCAGAGGTCCGGCTCACCGATATCCGCAAGTCCTATGGGTCGCTCGAGGTCATCAAGGGGGTAAACCTCGAGGTGCGCTCCGGGGAGTTCGTCGTCTTCGTCGGCCCCTCCGGCTGCGGCAAGTCCACGCTGCTCCGAATGATCGCGGGGCTTGAGGATATCTCCTCCGGAGAGCTGACGATCGGCGGCAGCGTGATGAACGATGTCGATCCGTCGAAGCGCGGGATCGCCATGGTGTTCCAGACCTATGCGCTCTATCCGCACATGACCGTGCGCGAGAATATGGGCTTTGCCCTGCGTTTTGCCGGCATGGCGAAGGATGAGATCGAGGCCCGCGTCAATGCGGCGGCGAAGATCCTCGAACTCGGACCGCTGATGGACCGCAAACCGAAGGCCTTGTCCGGCGGCCAGCGCCAGCGTGTCGCCATCGGCCGGGCCATCGTGCGTCAGCCGGACGTCTTCTTGTTCGACGAGCCGCTATCCAATCTCGATGCGGAACTGCGCGTGCATATGCGCGTCGAGATTGCCCGGTTGCACAAGGAGCTGAACGCCACCATCGTTTATGTCACGCATGATCAGGTAGAAGCGATGACGCTCGCCGACAAGATCGTCGTGCTACGCGCCGGTCGCGTCGAGCAGGTGGGTGCGCCGCTCGCACTCTATGACGATCCCGACAACGCCTTTGTCGCGGGCTTCATCGGTTCGCCGCGGATGAATTTCCTGCCAGCCAGGGTGACCGCCGTCGGCAGCGGCACGGTGACTGTCGCGCTCACCGCTCAGCCCGAAACCATCTTGACGCTCCCGGTGACACAGACCTGCCAGACAGGAGACGCCGTACAACTCGGCGTGCGGCCAGAACATTTTCTGACCGAAGGCCAGGGAGAGGCACAGCTGACAGCACAGGTCGACGTGATCGAGCATCTAGGCAACACGAGCTATGTCTATTCCCACATCACGCCGGGCGAACAGATTATCATCGAGCGAGAGGAACGCCGTGGCACCGACCGGAAGACCGACCAGATCACCGTCGGACTGTCAGCCGCCCACTGCCTTCTCTTTGATCACAAGGATGAGCGGATACGCTGACGAGCAATCGTCCACGCGACCGAATGAGCAAGCGACGAATTCCATTCCCCTGGTGTTGTGCAAGCACGCGTGTTTTGCCAATAAGGCCGCTTGACAAAGCTCGGCTGAGCAGATTTTAATCAAGCCCATAAAGTAAGCACTCTCGCTTCCATCTCAAATTCGGCGTTCATCGTCACCGGGCAACAAAGCCCACAACGCCCCTTAACCGGGATCCGCGTTGTGGGCTTTTTCGTATTTGGAAATCGCATGCAACAGTCGGCTAAAATCGGCGTCCTCTATTCGACCACCGGCCCCTACGGGGCCATGGGACGGGATGCGCATGGCGGCGTCGCATTTGCTTTCCACGAATATCATGCGCGTGGCGGAGACAAGATCGAGCCCGTCTTCTACGATCCTCAGGGCGATCTCGCTGCCTATCTCGAAGGTGCGCGCAGCCTGATCCGTGACCACGGCTGCCGCCATATCATCGGCACCATCACGTCTGCCGCCCGCAAGGAAGTACTGCCGCTGGTCGAAAAACACGACAGCCTGCTGTGGTATGCCTGCCCTTATGAGGGTTTCGAAGCTAATGAGAACGCACTTTATATCGGCGGCTGCCCGAACCAGCACCTGATCCCGCTCTTCGAACATCTGATCCCTCGCTACGGCGCCCGCCCCTATCTCGTCGGCGCGAACTATGTGTGGGGCTGGGAAATGAATCGGCTCGCGCGCGAACTGATCGCCAATGCCGGCGGCTCTGTTCTCGGCGAGCGCTATCTGCCGATAGAGGAAACCGGTGTCGAACGGATCATCGCTGATATTGCCGAAAAGCGACCGAGCTTCATCCTCAACAACCTGATCGGCCCGTCGAGCTACGCCTTCCTGGAGGCCATGAGAGAGCTCGGCAACCGTGATCCTGCCTTCCTGCCGGAAAACTGTCCGGTTGCCAGTTGCGACCTGCAGGAGTCGGAACTTGAGGAAGTGGAAGACGGGGCGGCCATCGGCCAGCTCTGTGCTGCCTCCTATTTCAACACATTCAACAGCGTCGAGAACCAAGATTTCCAGGCGCGTCTGCGTGCATTCGATCCTGATCTCGGTCCCGTCTCCAGCATCTTCGCCAGCGCCTACACGGCAGCAACGCTCTGCATCGCGGCAATCGAGGCGAGGTCGACCGATGAGCCAGCTGGCGTTCGCGACCATATCCTGTCCCGCACCTGGCCAGGTCTGTTCGGCGATATGGCCTTCGATAACAAGACCAATCATGCGAGCCTGCCCTTCCTGCTCGGCCGGGTGAATGCGACCCGCAGCTTCGACGTCATCGCCTCACGACTGCCTCTTGCCGCCGACCCCTATCTCACCGCTGCGAGCAGCCGCGCGCAACCCTGGCTGAGGATGGCAAAATGATCTCCAAGACACCGAATTTTACCGGCTGGAGAGCGGTGATCCTCGCGGAAGAGGACTCCAATGTCGAAAGACTGCGCCGCCAGCTCTCGCTGCTCGGTCTGTCGTCTGCCATGCAATGGCTGCCGCTGGGCGGTGGGGACCTGCCGGATCTCGTGATCGTCGACGCCGACCGTGGCTGGGATGAACTGCTCCCCTGGCCAGCCAAACGTCCGGCACGCCCGGTCGTGGCCCTTCTCGGCTCGGAAGCGCCTGGCCGCATTGCCTGGGCGATCAGCTGTGGTGCAGGCGCCATCGTTCCTAAACCCGTCACCTCGGCATCCGTCTATCCGGCACTGGTGCTGGCCGTCAGCAGTCATGAGCAGCGGAAAGAAGAGGAAGCGCGCATTGCCCATCTTGAAGAGCGACTCCGCCTTCGCCCTGTGGTCTTTGCCGCCATCGAACGACTGAAAGTCCAAAAATCCATCGATGAGGAAGCCGCCTATGCCCTGTTGCGGGACAATGCCATGCGCCAGCGCATGCCGATCGAACGGCTTGCCGCCCTTTTCCTCGGCGGCGCTGATGTCATGCGGGAGGTCGGCTGATGCGTGTCTTGCGTGAAATTCTGCGCCAACCCTCGGCCTTGTTCGGCTTCATCATCATCCTGATCGTCGCGATTGGCGCTCTTGGCGCGCCTCTTCTCGCGCCTTTCAATCCGGACGAACAGATGTTTGACGGGCTCACGCTGGAAGGGGCGCCGATGCCCCCCGGCAGCCCCTTCCTGCTCGGAACGGACACGCTCGGCCGCGATCTCCTGTCCCGCATGCTCTTTGGTGCAAGGACATCCCTGCTGATCGGGCTTGTGGCCAACGGGGTGGCGGTTGCCATAGGCCTGCTTGTCGGCATTACCGCAGGTTATATGCGCGGCTTTGCCGGCAATCTTCTGATGCGGTTCACCGATCTGATGATGGCTTTTCCCGCACTCCTGCTCGCGATCGTTCTCGCGGCGCTCCTCAAGCCCAGCCTCTGGATCGTTGCAATGGTGATTGCGCTGGTCAACTGGGTGCAGGTTGCGCGCATCGTCTATACCGAAACGCGCGGTCTGGTCGAACGTGACTTCATCCTGGCCGAGCGCTCGCTGGGTGCCGGCCACGGGCGTATCCTGTTCCTCCACATCCTCCCCCATCTCATCCCGACGGCAATCGTCTGGGGCACGCTCGGGATCGCAACCACCGTGCTGCTTGAGGCAACTCTGTCCTTTCTTGGCATTGGTGTGCAGCCGCCGAACCCGTCCTGGGGCAACATCATCTTCGAGAGCCAAAGCTACTTCCAGGCGGCCCCTTGGTTGGTGTTCTTCCCCGGCGCCGTGATCCTGCTCACTGCACTCGCCTTCAATCTGGTCGGAGACGCGCTTCGCGATCTTCTCGATCCGACCCAGCGCGGGAGGGGATGATGCTCCAGCTTCTCGCCAAGCGGCTCGTGCAGTCGGCGCTCATCCTGTTCGGCGTCTCCGCCATCACCTTCGTTCTGCTCTATGCCCTGCCGGCCGATCCTGCACGGATGATTGCAGGACGCAGTGCGACGGCCCAGACGGTTGCCAATATTCGCCACGAGCTCGGTCTCGACAAACCGCTCATCGTCCAGTTTGGCCATTATGTAGGCGGCCTCGTCCACGGCGATCTTGGACGTTCCTACGCCCAGAAAACGCAAGTTGCCACCCTGATCGCCGCCCGGCTTCCGGCAACGCTGACACTGATGGCGGCAGGCATCGCACTCGAGGTTCTCTTCGGCATGCTGCTCGGGGTCACGGCAGCGCTTCATCGCGGCAAGCTTGCCGACCGGGTGATCATGATGTCCTCCTTCGTCGGGGTGTCCGCCCCGCAATTCGTCGTCGCCCTTCTCCTCCTCTATGTCTTTGCTGCCACGCTGGGCTGGTTCCCGATGTCGGGTTACGGCACAGCAGCTCATGTGATCCTTCCGGCTGCCACCCTCGGCCTGCTCGGTGCCGGCTGGTATGCCCGCATGGTTCGCTCGGCAATGATCGACGTGCTGAACCAGGATTATGTGCGCACCGCCCGCGCCAAGGGGCTTTCACGCGCCCGGGTCGTGCTGCGCCATGCGCTGCCCAATGCGACGCTTCCGATCGTCGCCATGATCGGGATCGACATTGGTCAGTTCATGGGCGGCGTCGTGGTGGTCGAGGCGGTCTATGGCTGGCCCGGCATCGGCCAGCTCGCCTGGCAGGCGATCCAGCAGGTCGACATTCCCATCATCATGGGTGTCACGCTCACCTCGGCCCTCGCCATCATCCTCGGCAATCTTCTTGCCGATGTCATCGCGCCGGCGATTGACCCGCGCATCCGTTCACACTGAAGCCTGACAACAACAAGGGGAACCCGTATGTTCAGACGCTTGCTTCTCAACTCAACCGCCGCAGCCTTGATGGCATTTCTGCCATCTGTGGCGGGGGCACAGGATACTCCGGCGAAGGGCGGCGACATCGTCGTCACCTACAAGGACGATATCACCACGCTCGATCCGGCCATCGGTTATGACTGGGTGAACTGGTCGATGATCAAGAGCCTCTACTCCCGCCTGATGGACTATGAGCCGGGCACGGCCAATCTCGTGCCGTCGCTTGCCGAAACCTTCGATGTCTCGCCCGACGGCCTCACCTACACCTTCAAGCTGCGTCCGGGGGTAAAATTCTCGAACGGCCGCACGGTCGTCGCTTCCGACGTCAAATATTCGATTGAACGCGCCGTCAATCCGAAGACCCAAGGTCCGGGTGCCGGCTTCTTCGGGGCGATCGCAGGCTTCGACGCCGTCTCCGGCGGCACCTCGGAAACGCTTTCGGGCATCGAAACGCCTGACGATCAGACCGTAATCTTCAAACTCTCCCGTCCTGACGCCACCTTCCTCCACGTGCTCGCGATCAACTTCGCCTCCGTCGTGCCGAAGGAAGCCGTGGAAGCCGCCAACGGCGATTTCGGCAAGCAGCCCGTCGGCTCCGGCACTTTCATCCTGAAGGACTGGACGATCGGCCAGAAGCTGGTGTTCGATCGCAACCCCGACTACTTCAACAAGGACCTGCCTTATATCGACAAGGTGACCGTCGAAGTCGGCCAGGAGCCGCTGGTGGCGCTGCTGCGTCTGCAGAAGGGTGAAGTCGACATCGCCGGCGACGGCATCCCGCCGGCCAAATTCCTCGAGATCAAGAACTCGCCGGAAGGTGCGCAAATGATCGTCGACGGCGAACAGCTGCACACGGGCTATCTGACCCTCAATACCAAGATAAAGCCGCTCGACGACGTCAAGGTTCGTCAGGCGATCAACATGGCCGTCAACAAGGAGCGCATCACCCGCATCCTGAACGGCCGCGCGACGCCGGCAAACCAGCCGCTGCCGCCGCTGATGCCAGGCTATGACAAAGGCTTCACCGGTTACGCCTATGACGTCGAGAAGGCCAAGGCCCTTCTTGCCGAAGCCGGTTATCCCGACGGCTTCGAGACCGTGCTGTTCTCGACCAATACCGACCCGCAGCCACGTATTGCCCAGGCGATCCAGCAGGATCTCGCGGCGATCGGCATCAAGGCCGAAGTGCGTGCGCTTGCGCAGGGCAATGTGATTGCGGCCGGCGGCACCGAAGGCGAAGCGCCGATGGTCTGGTCGGGCGGCATGGCCTGGATCGCAGACTTCCCGGATCCGTCCAACTTCTACGGCCCGATCCTCGGTTGCGCCGGGGCGGTTCAGGGCGGCTGGAACTGGTCATGGTATTGCAACGAAGCGCTCGACAAGCGGGCCATTGAGGCCGATTCCATGTCGGACCCGGACAAGGTTGCCGAGCGTCAGGCCGCCTGGGGCAAGATCTTCACCGACATCATGGCAGATGCCCCCTGGGTACCAGTCATCAACGAACGGCGTGTGGTTGCCAAGTCGGCCCGCATGGGCGGCCCGGACAACATCTACATCGATCCGACCCGGGTCATCAATTACGACGCGATCTTCGTGAAGCAATAAGCTTCTATCGACGCTTTTCCGTCCCCCGGCGTGTTCGGGGGACGGTCCATCCAACAAAAACAAGCTGGACATCCGGAGCCATCCCATGTGCGTCGCCTGCAACCACACCATTCACCGCGCCCAACACAATTTCGGCTGGAACCGCGACTTCCCGCCGGCGCTGACCGCAAAGCCCGGCGAAACGATCCTGTTCGAGTGCATGGATTCCTCCGGGGGCCAGATCGGTCCCGATGCGACGCTTGAAACACTCGCCAACCTCGACTTTGGCAAGATCAACCCGGTGTCCGGCCCCGTTTACGTCGAAGGCGCTGAGCCCGGCGACGCGCTAAAAGTTACCATCCGCAAGTTTCATCCGTCGGGCCATGGCTGGACCGCGAATATTCCAGGCTTCGGCCTGCTTGCCGACCAATTCAAGGATCCGGCTCTGCATGTCTGGTCCTATGATACGGCGTCCATGGCGCCCGCCGCTTACGGCCCCGGTGGCAAGGTGCCGCTCAAACCCTTTACCGGCACGATCGGCGTAGCACCGGCAGAAGCAGGGCTCCATTCCGTCGTCCCGCCGCGGCGCGTCGGCGGCAACATGGACATCCGCGATCTGACGGCAGGGGTGACACTTTACCTGCCGATCGAAGTCGAAGGCGCACTGTTCTCCGTCGGCGACACCCATGCCGCCCAGGGTGACGGCGAAGTCTGCGGCACGGCCATCGAAAGCCAGATGAATGTCGAGCTCACGCTTGACCTGGTGAAGGGTGCCAACCTCAAGACGCCGCGCTTCACCACCACCGAACCCGTTACTCGCCATCTCGACGGCGCCGGCTACGAGGTGACGACCGGCATCGGTCCCGATCTGATGACCGGCGCCCAGGAAGCCGTCATGCGAATGATCGATCTTCTGACCGCCGAACACGGCATGAACCCCGTTGATGCCTATATGCTCTGCTCGGTCTGCGGCGACTTGCGCATCAGCGAGATCGTCGACATGCCAAACTGGGTCGTGTCCTTCTATTTCCCGAGGATCGTGCTCCAGTGACGGCTACCTCTCGTCAGCCGGTCCTCGCGGTCCGTAATCTCTCCGTCGACGCGCGCACGCCGACAGGCCTGAAACGCATCCTGAACGATGTGAGTTTCGAGATCGCCGCTGGAGAGACCTTGTGCCTTGCCGGTGAATCCGGCTCGGGCAAGTCCGTGACCTCGCTTGCCATCATGGGACTTTTGCCGAAGGCGGCGCTTAGGGTCGCATCCGGTGAGATCAGGCTTGGCGAAGAAAGCCTGCTTGGGCTGCCTGAACGGGCCATGCGCCGCATCCGTGGCCGTGACGTGGCGATGATCTTTCAGGAGCCGATGACGTCGCTTAACCCTGTCATGACGATCGGCGCCCAGATGACGGAGGCGATCCGCGAGCATCGGGAAGACAGCACCGAGAGCCCGGAAACGATTGCCCGCCAGATGCTCGATGCCGTTCACATGACAGAGGCGCAGCGTCGCCTCACACAGTACCCGCACGAGCTCTCAGGCGGCATGCGCCAGCGCGTGATGATCGCAATGGCGCTCTCCTGCCGTCCCAAGGTCCTGATTGCCGATGAACCGACAACAGCACTCGACGTCACCGTCCAGGCGCAGATCCTGACACTGATCCGGGAACTGCGCCGGGAGTTCCAGACCTCGATCCTGATGATCACCCACGACATGGGCGTGGTCGCCGAAATGGCGGACCGGGTCGCTGTCATGCAGCAGGGGCGCGTGGTCGAACAGGGTGATGCCCTTCAAATTTTCGAAGAACCCGCACAGCCCTATACCCGCCAATTGCTGGCCGCGGTTCCGCGGCTTGGCGCCCTTGCCGGGACAACGGTTCCGCCGAAGGTGACCGCCCACCCTCCCCTGCCCGCGTCGCCCCAGCCCGTGCTCGAAGTCCTCGACCTCAGCGTGACCTATGGCAAGAAGACCGGCTGGTTCTCACGAAGCAAGACGCCGGAACCGACCGTCAAGAAGGTCGGCTTCGACCTGAAAGCCGGCGAGACGCTCGGCCTCGTCGGTGAGAGCGGTTCGGGAAAATCAACGACCGGCAAGGCCGTGCTCGGCCTAATCCCCTTCGACGGCAGTGTCCGCATTGCGGGACGCGAAGTCTTTCCGTCATCCCCCTCGATCATGCTGCCGGTGCGTCGCAGCGCCCAGATGATCTTCCAGGATCCCTATGCCTCGCTTGATCCGCGCATGAGTGTGGGTGCAGCGATCGCCGAACCGTTGGTCATTCACGGTATCGCCAACGCATCGGAGCGCAAGGACCGGGTGGCCGCACTCCTCAAACGGGTTGAACTGCCCCCAGAGGCTGCCGAGCGTTATCCGCACGAATTTTCTGGCGGGCAGCGCCAACGGATCTGCATTGCACGCGCCCTTGCGCTCAAACCACAACTGATCGTCGCCGACGAAAGCGTGGCCGCCCTCGACGTGTCGGTCCGGGCTCGCGTGCTCGACCTGATGCTGGAACTGCAGGAAGAAATGGGGCTCGCCTATCTCTTCATCTCACACGACATGGCCGTCATCGAGAAGATGTCGCACAATGTCGCTGTCATGCGCGGTGGAGAAATTGTCGAGATCGGGCCGCGCGCCCAGGTCTTCGAGAACCCGCGCGATCCCTATACCCGGGCCTTGATGGCCGCCGTTCCTATCCCCGATCCGCGTCGGTATCGTTGACCACGAAAGGGGAATTCCGGCCTCCCTTGTGAGAAAATGAGCGATACTTGGACCTTTTATCGCTCATTTTTTTAGGGCACAATGAGCGATAAACAGGAATTTATCGCTCATGGCGTGGAATTGGCAACTGGAGGGGTGGCCTCACTTC
This sequence comes from Rhizobium glycinendophyticum, assembly GCF_006443685.1. NCBI lineage: Bacteria > Pseudomonadati > Pseudomonadota > Alphaproteobacteria > Hyphomicrobiales > Rhizobiaceae > Peteryoungia > Peteryoungia glycinendophytica. The sequence continues at coordinate 109,224 of NZ_VFYP01000004.1, forward strand.
GAGTGGCAACCGCCGCGACTACGGCTCAGGGAGCAGGCATTCACGGAGAACGCGGCGGTCGCCGTCGGCACCATGCGCCATATAGGTTCGGAAGACCGAGAAGAGCTTGTGATCGAGTTGCTGAGCTCGAACGCGATAAGCACATCGGCAATAGAAGGTGAGATCCTGGATCGTGACAGTGTCCAATCCTCTCTTCGCCGACAACTGGGAATGTCTGCAGCCAACCTGCGCAGCAGGCCGGCCGAAGCAGGCATCGCCGAGATGATGGCAGATCTCTACCGGCGTCCGCTGTCCCCGATTTCCGAGCAGCGACTTTTCGAATGGCACCGCATGGTCATGAACGGTCGCCGGGACCTCAGCCAGATCGGGAGCTACCGCAGTCATGACGAGCCGATGCAGATCGTCTCAGGCGCGTTGGGCCGCGAGCGAGTGCATTTCGAGGCACCGCCATCCGACCGTCTGGCGAAAGAGATGGGCATGTTCCTCGAATGGCTTGACCGCACTTCTCCAGGTGGGCCTGAGCCATTGCCCACACTGGCACGTGCCGGCATTGCCCATCTTTGGTTTGAAAGTATTCACCCCTTCGAGGACGGCAATGGCCGTATCGGGCGTGTGATCGCCGAAAGTATCCTTGCTCGCGCGATCTCCACGCCAACATTCAGCGCATTGTCGAAAACCTTGTTGAAGCATCGCAAGGATTATTACGCCAGGTTGGAGGCTGCAAGCACCACGCTCCTCATCGACGACTGGCTCTCATGGTTCGCGGACCGGGCTCTTGAGGCGCAGGCGTCAGCGGACGATCTGGTCGGGTTCCTGATCGAAAAGACACGGTTCATGGACCGATTGAGAGGCATAATAAATGAACGGCAGGAAAAGGTCCTCCTGCGCATGCTGGCGGAGGGGCCGGAAGGATTTGAGGGAGGTCTGAGCGCCGGCAATTATGCGACAATCACCGGGGCCCCACCCTCCACTATTACTCGGGACCTTTCCGATCTTGTCGATAAGGGCGCTCTACTGCGCTCAGGCGAGCGCAAGGCAACGCGCTACAGGTTGAACCTCGCGACCCAATCGGAAAGACCAGTTGCCACCCGCCTCCACCCGGAGCGATAAAAGCGTCGATCAGATCGTCTTGCTGAAGCTATCGGTGAACTCTACCGAGCCATCCCCGCGGCTTGCTTCGCAAAGAACGACGTCCAAGGCTTCGGCCATCACGTTCACCACGGCAAAGCCGCCCATGTAACCGGCCTTCGGCTTGAAGATGTCGATGCCGTCCCGATTGTAGATCATGGCTGTTTCGTGCTGGTGGCCGTGAAACAGAGCAATGACATTGTAGGGTTTCAGGATCTCGACCATCTTCGCGCGATCCTCTTCACTCCACCAGTGAGGCGGACCGCTCCCCTGCGTATCGAAAGTCCGTTTTTCGGCATCCCACATTTCGGTGGAGAAGGGATCCCATCCATAGTGCTGAAACAGGATCACTGGCTTGCGGTTGGCAGCGTAGGTGGCAAGGTCTGCGGCAAGCCAGTCCAGTCCGGAGATCGCGCCTTTCACGGTGTCCCCCGCGAAGCGCTGGGTCTGGACGAGGTGTACGTTCGGCCAGTCCCAGGAATAGCAGTCGGATTCGACGTCGTAGTTGGTCACAGGGACCGGAGGCTTGAAGAAGACCGTCGAGCGGTGGTTCATCTCGACATAGTCGCGAAGCTCGCGGCGGTACCAGTCGACATGCGGCGGTCCATCCTGATCGAGGTCGTGATTGCCGAGGCCCAGATACACCGGAAAATGCACACGGTCTTGTCCGACACCCTGTTCATACCTCTGGCTGAACTGGCGCAACTGGTAGCCTTCCCCCGGAAGCGCGCGCTGACCGCCGCCGTCATCGGTCAGATCTCCGCCGGTCACGACGCCTCTTGGGGTCGCCATCCGTTTCCCTGCGCCCATGAGGTTGGTCGGCTTGCCGGAGATCTCATTTGGCCAAAACAGCCGGGGGACGCTATTGATGGCCCGGACATGCCTCAGCAGATTGGCGTCGGTCTTGCCTTCTTCGGCGCAGTTCGGTGCCAGGCCATTGGCCATCCGGCAGGCGTGAATGTCGTTGGTGAAGATGAAGGTCGAGCTTTCCGGCTTCTGCGCTGCCATCAGTCTCGGCGGCAAAACCAGGCCGGCGCTTGCGGTTGCCGTGAGGGAACTCAGAAATCTCCGTCTGCTCAGCAGCGGAAAGTTGTTTCGGCTCATTTCGTTTGCCACTCTTTGCATCCATGTGTGACTGCTTGCAGCCCCCCACATGTCTGACCGCACCTGTTTTTATGCCAGACTAGAATTGCTCGACCTTGGCGTCCAGAGCCCCTGGTCCGCATAGACTTCAGTCAAACTCCAGCGTGGCTTCAAAGACGGTTTCCCCCTCGACAGAGGCAAGGGAGCGCAGCGTGAGGCGGCCGTTCATCTGCGCCATGAGGCGATCGACGATGGCAAGGCCCAGACCCGATCCCGGCAGGGTCGAGCGCCCACGGCGAAAACGCTGCCGATACTGGTCAACATCCTCCCCGCCCGACCCCGGCATGACATTGCTCACGCGGATGCGCCGGCCCTGTGATAGGTGGACCTCAACGGGTCTGTCCTCAACACCATATTTCGACGCATTTTCGAGGAGGTTCTTGAAGGCAATGCCAAAGGCATCCGGATCGATTTGCAATGGGACCGGCACATCAGGCAGGTCTTTGCCGACTTCAATCGTGACCCCGGGATGAGCCCGGATAAAGTCGTCCAGCACGAGGTCGAATAACGGCAGAAGCTCCGTTGGTTCCGCGGCGCTGCCAATACCGGCCTCGGCGCGGGCGAGCTGCAGGAGCTTTTCCAGCATGGCCGAGAGGCGCCGTAACGCCGACTGCACCTGGAGCGCCCTTGCGCGTGCGGGACTGTCGGCAAGATCGGTGACCAGGATCTCGGTTTGCGCCAATGCTCCGGCAAGAGGTGTGCGCAGTTCATGCGCGCTGTTGGCCGCAAGATCCCGCTCCGCCTGAAGCGAGGCGGTCAGGCGTTCGAGCAGCGTGTTGATCGAGCCCGGGATCGCGGCAAGTTCCGCCGGCAGATCCTCCATCAAGATCGGCGTCATGTTGGTGCCATCCCGTTCGGCGATCGCGTCGCCGAGTCGAGCCACGGGAGCGGTCGCTCGAGAAACGAGCCACCAGGTGGCAAGCATGCCGAGCGGCAAGAGGACCATGATCGGCAACAACAGGGCAAGCGCGCTTTCAAGCGTTGCCTCGCGACGATGGGCGAGCGAATCCGCCATTTGCACGAAGAGGCTGCCGCTCACCGTCTCGACAGTAAAGATGCGTCGGTCCCCGTCATCTGTGAAACCGGAGACCAGCGGTGCCCCGTAAGGCTCTGGACTAACGTTATTGGAGTGGAGTAGGACACGACCCGTTGCGTCACGTACCTGATAGGTCAGATATTCGTCGTGCAATCCGGGTTTCGGATCCGCGATCCGGTAAGGCTCCTCCCGCGCCTCACGCCGAAAAAGATCATCGACCACGAGCGGCACCAGGCGCTCCGTGGTTTCCTGAAGAGCACTGTCAAAGACCTCGTCAAACTCATCGCGCATCACGGAGATGCCGAGCAGCACTGCAATTGTCCAGAAGACGAACAACAGTCCCGACAATGAGGCGATCAATCTGCGCGACAGGCTGGCCGGTTTCCTTGCCATATCATACAATCCTGTAACCGAGCCCACGTACCGTCTCGATGGCGTCTTTGCCGAGCTTGCGACGCAAGCGGCTGACATAGACTTCGACCGTATTGCTCTCCACTTCCGCACCGAATTCATAGAGGGCTTCCTCGATCTGGCCCTTAGAAACGATGGCATGACGACGCGCGATCAGCCGATCAAGGACTGCCCATTCGCGCGAGGAGAGACTTACATCGGTGCCGTCAGCCGCCACCAGGCGGCGCTCAGCAACGAAAACCTTGAGTGCGCCGATCGTTACTTCCGGCAAAGGTTGGGCGCCATAACGGCGCGAGACGGCCTGGATGCGCGCCTGCAACTCGCCGAGATCGACCGGTTTCACCAGATAGTCATCCGCCCCGGCATTCAGCCCGGCGATTCGGTCGGACACCTGGTCATGGGCTGTCATGATGATCACAGGGGTTGCATCCCGCCGACTGCGCATCTGCTTGAGAATGTCGATGCCATTTCCGTCCGGCAGCCGCAGGTCGAGCAGCACCAGATCATAAGGAGCCGCGGCGAGACTGGCCTCGCTTGCTTCCCGGGTCATTGACCAGTCAACGGCGTGGCCCTGCCGGCGCACATAGGTCCTGACCGCGTCGCCTAACACCTCATCGTCTTCAACCAAAAGCACGCGCATGGGTCCGCCTGTGAAGCCTTTCAGATCACAGGGTAGTTCGTAATCGTCAGCATCAAAAGGTCAACCGCAGTTCTCCGTCGAAACGTCGAGCTCGCATCAGGGTTTGTCAACCCTTCGCATGCGAGATCGGAACCGCTGCGTGTCGCATGCGTTCACCATGCTCCTACAAAACATGGAGGAACGACAATGGATCACAGCAAGCATGTCCGCCTCGCCCCGACCGAACTGACCCCTTCCGTCCTTCAGGGCGCCACCGTCTATGGTGCCGACGACCACAAGGTCGGGAAGGTTGACCACGTTCACGGCATCGGTGCCAGCAGCCAGGCAATCGTGGATGTCGGCGGCTTTCTCGGGATCGGTGCCAAGCCTGTGGCAGTCCCGCTGACCGACCTCGATTTCATGCGTGACGAGGATGGTGACGTCCATGCGGTCACATCCTGGACCAAGGACCAGTTGAAAAACATGCCTGAACACCGGCACTAACTGATCACCAACCCCTCATCGAAACCCGGCCAACGTGTCGGGTTTCTTTTTAGATCTCTGACTTAGATATCGATCCAGACGGGCGCGTGGTCGCTCGTGTGCGGCCATTCTCTCACGAAGCGATCTATCCCTGCCCGCTTCAGGTCAGGGGTGAGCTGTGGACTCAACAGAAAATGGTCGATGCGCAGACCTGCATCGCGGGCATAGGCGTTTCGAAGGTATTTCCAGAACGTATAGAGCCGCTGCTGCGGATAAAGGTGTCGCAAGGCGTCTGTCCAGCCTTGATCCACAAGATTGGCGTAGGCCCTGCGAACCTCCGGACGGAACAGGGCGTCATCGGCCCACCGCTCCGGATTGTAGACGTCCAGGTCCGTTGGCATGACGTTGAAATCACCGATCAGCGCCGTCTTCAGCTCAAGATCCAGAAGCCCGGCTGCATAGTCCTGCAGCCGCTTGAACCAACGAAGCTTGTAATTAAACTTCGGCCCGGGAGCAGGATTGCCATTGGGAAGGTAAAGACAGCCAAAGATGATCCCGTCGATGGCCGCTTCGATATAGCGGCTCTGCTGGTCGTGCGCGTCTCCAGGCAGCCCGCGGCGGGTTTCAATCGGCTCTCGGTCACGCGCAAGAATAGCCACGCCGTTCCAGGAGGTCTGGCCATGCCATACCGCCCCGTATCCCGCTCGCTCCAGGGCGCGGTGGGGAAACTTGGCGTCCGGCGCCTTCAACTCCTGAAGGCAGACGACGTCGGGGCGTGCCTCTGAAAGCCATCGAAGAAGAAGCTCCAGCCGGCCATTTATGCCGTTCACATTGTATGTTGCGACCTTCACCGAACAATGCTCGTCAACCGCGCGAAACCTCCACGGCACCGGTTTCGCTCAGACTGCGTTGCACGGTGTCGAGTTGCGCCGCCGCAATATCCACCGAGACCTCGATCTGACCTTCGAGCGGCGCGTCGTGACGGTCGCCATCCTCGTGGTCGACATCACCGCCTGAGGGTGCGGTGCCTGCGGTATTTTTGGACGTCGTAGACTGGACGAAGATATCGGGGCGTGCGACCCGGTACTGCTGCACAAGATGCTCGACCGCACGGTCTGCAGCCGCCCGGGTTTCAAATCGGGCTCGGATGGTGGTGGTGCTGTCGTCGGCCATGGCATGCTCCTGTTGATTTGATGACAGGAGGCAAACGCATCAGGACGCTCCAGGTTCGGATTGCGATGCGCGATGGTTTTGGATGGCCATGCTTACTTCTCCGCCTGCCTCGGGCAGGGATTGACATCGAGGCCTCGCAAGAGGGCCACCCGGGCGGGGGCGCCCAGGTGGCTTGCTCGGATACTCCCAAGTGACGGCAACCACGTGGCGGACGTGGAGGTCTGGTAGCCTGGGACGTCTCGCGAACCCTTACTTCACCAAAGCGTTGAACGCTGCCGCCTGGCTGTCGACCCAGGCTTCGAAGCCCTGCGGCTCCAGTCCGGTCAAGGTCTTGTAATCGGCTGTGACCTTCGCAAGTCCACCGACCCCGATCATCGTGTCAACCGATGCAAAGACCCGTGCGAGCGGTTCCGGCAGTCCGGCACCAACCATGCCCTGGACCAAGCCTTCGAGCGGCACTTCAACGACGGAGATCTTCTTGCCGGCAGCGGCACCGATCAGAGCAGCAATGTCGGCATGGCTGTACGCCTTCGTGCCCGTCAGCGTATAGACCGTTTTGCCCTCGGTCGGCGCGACCAGGGCTGCGGCAACAGCGCGACCGATGTCGTCGCGCAGGATATGGGCAATCCCACCGCCAGCGGCAGCCGAATACCAGTGGCCGGATGCCAATGCAGACGATGCCGAGAGGAAGACGTTTTCGAAGTACCAGTTGTTGCGCAGGATCGTCCAAGCGGGAATGGTGCTGGCCTTGATCGCCGCTTCCGTTCCCTCGTGGTCAGGCGCAAAGAGCAGTGGAGAATTGGCTGGCTCCGGCATCGATGTGTAGAGGAGATGCTGGACACCTGCCTTTTCGGCTGCCGCGATCGCAGCCTTGTGCTGGATGAGGCGGTGACCCGGGCGGTCGAGCGCGTCGGTGCTGATGATCAGGACCCGCCCGGCTTCGGCAAACGCCTTCTCCATCGAAGCGGCGTCGTCGAAATCAACAACCCGGGTCTGGATGCCCTTGGCTACCCATTCCGACAGGGTTTCCGGTTTGCGGCTGCCAGCGATGATGTCGCCGGGCGCCACTTGATAGGTCTCCGTCAGGTGGCGAAGAACGCTTTGACCGAGCTTACCGGAGGCGCCGGTCACGAGATATTTTGCAGTCATGGGCTATTTACCTTTGCGAGGATCGCACTTCGAGAATAGGACAACCTTGAAAACAGTGCTGGTCTGTTTTTCAGAGTTAGGTTAGATTGCAGATCGAGAAATTGCCGTAAAGTAGGCAGTTTTTTAGAACCAGGTCGGACGGAGAATACCAATGACGGCGCATGTGAGACTGAACCCGGATTTCGACCTGGCGATCGAGGCGGTCAAAACACTGATGGCGCAACCGAAGGACGGTCCGTTCGATCCGAGCAACTGCCCCGTGCGGGACGTGCTGTCGCATATCGGCGACAAATGGGCATCTTTGATCCTGCAGGTGCTCGGCGTGCGGCGTCACCGCTTCGGCGAACTGCGCCGCGCCATTCCGGATATATCGCAGGCCATGTTGACCAGCACCTTGCGCAGCCTGCAGCGGGACGGGCTCGTGCATCGGGAGGTCTTCCCGACCCAGCCACCCAGCGTCGAGTACAGCCTGACCGAGCTGGGGCAGTCGCTTTTGGGACCGGTTGCCGCTCTCGTCCTCTGGTCCCTTGAGCATCACGGCCGTATCCAGCAGTCCCGACTGGTCTATGATGGCGAAAACCCACCTGCCCGGAAGTTGCGTTAGCACCACCTCGGATGGCCCACGGGTCGGTATTGCAAGCATCTTGTAAACCATTCCCATGAACCGTTCTTATATGAAAACTGGATTATATGCGTCCCACTAGGAGGCAATTATGATCCGTGATTTCTTACAGGACCGGCGCGGCAATTTTGGCATGATGACCGCTCTTTTGATGGTACCGCTGATCGGCGTTGCCGGTTTCGCGCTCGACGTCAGCGACGCGCTGCTTGCACGCAACTCGCTGCAAGCCTCGGCTGACGCAGCAGCCCTTGCAGCCGTCGCACAAAACTCGATCGGCGTCTCCCAGGCCATGTTGATGACAAGCGACGGTCAGGTCGCGGCCGCCATGGCCGATGCCAAAAAGGTCTTCCTCGGGCAGGCAGGAAATTCCACGGATTACACGTTGCTCAGCGCGGATGTCGATGTGGTCAAGGCAGGCAGCCAGCTGAAGGCCGTCTTCTCCTACAAGGCGGAAGTGCCGACCACGTTGTCGCGCATTCTCGGCAAGAGCAAGATGACGGTGTCTGGCGTTGCCGAGGCAATATTCCAAACCGAAACGTTTCGCGATTTCTATCTGCTGCTCGACAACACACCCTCGATGGGCGTAGGTGCGACGTCAGCCGATGTCAGCAAGATGGTCGCGAACACCAGCGACAAATGCGCGTTCGCTTGTCATATCGTCAAGGACGGCGTTGAAGACAAGAACAGCTATTACAACCTCGCCAAGAAGCTGGGGGTCACCATCCGCATCGACGTTGTCGCCTCGGCAACTTCGGCCTTGATGGACACCGCGAAGTCGAGCCGCAGGAGCTCCAATCAATATCGGATGGCCGTCTATACATTCGGCGAGAAGGCCGAAGATACCAAGCTACTTGAGGTATCGTCGCTGACCAGCGACCTCGATTCCGTCAAAACGAAGGCCGCCAAGATCGGCCTGATGTCGATCCCCTACCAGGGATATGACAACGACCAGCAGACGGATTTCGATCGGGCGCTGTCCAATGTCGGCAAACTGATGGGCACGGCAGGCACAGGCTCCTCGGCATCAAATCCGGAGAAAGTGGTCTTCTTCGTCTCCGACGGTGTGGGCGACGCCTACAAGCCGACCACCTGCACCAAGAAACTCAACGGCGGGCGATGCCAGGAGCCGATCGATGTCACGCAATGCACGGCACTGAAGGCGAAGGGCTATCGGATCGCGGTGCTCTATACAACATACCTGCCGCTTCCAACCAACGACTGGTACAACAACTGGATCAAGCCCTTCCAGAGCGAAATCCCGACGCGGATGGCAGCCTGCGCCTCCCCCGGTCTTTATTTCGAGGTCAGTCCGAGTCAGGGCATTTCGGAAGCGATGTCCGCCATGTTCCTGAAGATTGTCAACACACCGCGCCTGTCAGGCTGAAGTTGTTGGATATTCTGATCACGTTGCCGAACATGCTTCAGGAATTGCCTGACGGGTCCGCGCGCCGAAAGCTCACAGCATTTCCCCCGCTGAAGCACAGACCGTGATCCTCGAAGGCTTTGCGGATCGCGCTCATCGAAGCGGGCCGTGTCGCGCGTTCGCCCTCGGCCTCGATACGGCGGATCGACGAGACGGAGATCCCCGAGAGGTCGGACAAGTCGCCCAGGGTCCATTGCAGCATGGCGCGGCCGGCCCTGATCTGCATCGGTGTCAGATCATAGCCATCATCGGTGTCCCGGCCGCCCCGCGTGTTGAGGTCGTCATGCAACATGATGATCCCGAGCCATTCATGCGAGCGTCCGCCCTTCTTGATGATCGGGACGGCACGGGCGTGGAACCACTGGTATTCTCCGGTGACGCACCGCAAACGATGATTGACCATGTAAGGGGTGAGCGTGCGCACCGACTGGTTCCAAGCGGTCGCGACCCGCTGACGGTCATCCGGATGAACGGCATCGATCCAATTGCCTCGCGCGACATGGACCTCCAGTTGTCCAGTCAGCGCCGTCCAGCCGTGGGAATAGATGGGACTGCCATCTGCCGTCGCACGCCATTCCATGGTCGCCAGAGAGTTGACCAATGCACGATAACGTCCGAGCGTATCCTCAATCGTCTCGCGGCTTTCGTGTTGGGCGGTGACATCGATCACAATGCCGATCGATCGGGAAGGCTGCTGCGCATCATCGAGCACGACCTCCGACCGGAAGTCTATCCAGCGCACTGTTCGGTCGGCGCGCACGATGCGAAAGCGGCGCTCGACGGGAACTCCACTTCGGATCATCAGCCATATGTTTTCCGCCTGGGCCCGGTCTTCGGGATGCGCGAAATCGGCAATCTCCGCGATACGGAAATGCGCTCCAGCCTCCAGGCCCAGGAGCCTCAACAACCCAGCACTTGGACAGCAGGTGACACCCGTGCTGTCACAGGACCAGAAGCCCACAGTTCCGCGATCTTCCGCAAGCTTCAGGTACTGAATTACTACCGCTTCCCGCGACTGACCGCCCTCATCTCCACGATCGGAGCCATCGATTTGTCTCTCGATGACGGATTCGGATGCGATTTCGGACAGCACTTCGAGCGGACTGGCATTCATGGTTCACTTCCCTGTCCTGAGGACTAAGGATATCTGCAGGATTTTCGGGTAAAACGCTAGCGCGGCCCAATTGTGACGGCAAGTCCCTTGCCACCCGGTTGGGACGGCATGAGATCCAAGGCCGGCGCTCCCTTTCCACTGAGGGTCCGCCTATGGCCGGTGCGGACCGCTCGTGGTGCGATCAGACACTTGCCGCAGAACGAACGGCATGGCAGGACTGCGACGGTGGCGCAAGCCGCCGACGCAATACCGATCAAAAAGAGATTTTCATGTCGAACGTCATCAAGTTCGAGCGCCCGCCGGAGCCCAAGGCGCCGAAGCCGAAGAAGACGCTGTCTCCTGCCCGCCGCAAAGCTCTGATCTTTGCCGGCATCGCTGTCGCCTTCGTCGCGACCTGGGGCTATTTCACCCTCTTTGGCAGTTGACCTTCAAGGCACTCATTCGCCTTGCAACTCGAGCGCCTGACGAACGAGGGCGCCGCGGGCACCAATGACCTTTCGAGCGAGCGCTGCGCCCGCTGCTGCCGCGTCCGCCATAGAGGCGCCGACAAGTTCGGCGGCAAGATAACCCGCGTTGAAGCTGTCGCCTGCAGCTGTCGTATCGACGACTATCTGGGCGGACGGCACAGAAACTGTGTCCAGGCGCCCCATGGCGTCTGCAATTGTAACGTCACCAGGCCCGTTTTTCACCACCACCCGCGACGTGCCCTGATCGCGATAGCGCGCTACGGTATCGGCGGGACTGGCATCGCCGAAATGCGCAGCCTCATCGTCGAAAGAGGGAAGGCAAAGGCTGCTCAAAGCAGCGGCCCGATGGATCCAGCCACGCATGCTGTCGGCATTATCCCAGAGCCGCGGGCGCAGATTTGGGTCGAACACCACCTGTCCGCCCCGCCCGGCAAACTGCGACAGGATTTCCAGAAGGGCCACGCGATCTCCGGCGGGAAGGATTGCAAGAGTGATGCCCGACCAATAGGCAACATCAGCATCCTGCAATGCTGCAGCGACTGCGGCGGGATCGCTGGCGAGCCGCCGCGCGGCACTGTCGTTGCGCCAGTAGGTAAAGCTTCGTTCACCGTCCCTGAGGCTGATATGGTAGAGACCGATCGTCTTTTCAGCGAGACGCCGGATGTGCTGCGTGCCAATTCGTTCGGTGGCAAGGAAATCGACGAGGCGCTGTGAAAGCGTATCGGTACCGACGGCCGTCAGATAGTCGATCTGCCAGTCACTCCCGAGCATCCCCCTCAGGTACCAGGCCGTGTTGAGCGTATCGCCGGCAAAACCCATGGAAAGCAGCCCCGGGGTCCCCGTCTCCGAGAGCTCGCCCATGCATTCGCCAATTGCGACGATCCGTCCCATGTCTTCCTCCTCATTCTAGTCTGTCCCGTGCATACTGCGCAGCTACCGGGCCGTCGACTGGAAATCGCCCGCGTCAAACGAGATGACGGAGAGAGGAGCAGTTTGAAACGACCCAAGAGCAGAGATTGATTGATGAGCCGCTCCCGTTGACCTCTGGCCTGCGCGTCGCAAAGTTGCGGTTTTCAAGCGATGGGCGAAAGAGCAAAGAAGCTGTCGAACCCTTCAAGGGGCGCTTCGGCGACAATCCGCGCCAGGGTCCCCTGCGCGGCAAGATCCTCTTCCAGCGCCTCCACTTCCGACGAGAGCGGCCGATCGGAGCGATAGAAGGCGGAATGAGCTCGCGTGACCTCCTGCAGCATGCGGGCTATGCCCTCCGGGCGGTCGCCGAGAATATCATTGCCTTGCGCTGCAAACATCGCCTCGAGCGCTGCCATGCGCTTTAGAGCCTCCACCTGTCGTTCGAAGCGTTCCACGATCAGCGGCAAGAAGGCCGCCTCATCTTCGATACCGCCTGCAACGACCAGCGACTGGGGAGACAGTGCAGCGGTCATTGAGGTTACGCGCATGTAGAGATCGCCGACCAGCTTCAGCGCTGGCCCGAAACCGGTTGCAACGGCGCCGCCGGGCACGAGATTGACTGGCAGGTCGCGCCGTCCGCCATTTGCGAGCAGGACACAGCGGTTGAACACATTGCGCGCGACATGAGCGATTACCAGTTGGCCTGCCTGCATGGCGATGGCGACTTCAAGTGGCAGTGACCCGCCTGAGGTCAGCACCTCGCCCTCCACCACGACGGGATTGTCATCACTCCGGCCGGTCGCCTTCAGGATAACGGCTCCGATGCGCGAGATTTCAGCGACGGCGACGCCGAAGATCTGCGGCAACATGCGCAGGCTCAGCGGATCCTGCACATGCGAAGCGTCGTTCCACTGCCAGTCTGCCGATGTTTCGGTCAGCCAGCGGCCTATCTTGGACTGCGTCGTGCAGCCCACGGTGACGGCGGAACGCCAAGGCGCGCGGGCCGCCCCGAGTGTTGCGGACGACATCAGTGCGGTCGCCATCAGCACGCGCAGCACCCGGGCGGCATCGCGCACCGCAACGGCGCTTGCCGCGTAACCGACACCATTGACGGACAGGGACGCAAGTGCGTCGCGGGGCGCAAGCTTGATCGGCACCATACCGAGTTCGGCAAATACGTCAGCCGTCTTGCGGCGCAGCCCCCGGTAATAGACCTCGCCGACGCCGGTCAACACCGAGCCGATCTGGCCCATCAAGCCGATATCGGCGCAACCGATCGAGCCGGTGCGGCGCACGACCGGGATGACATCCCGTGCCAGCAACGCCGCAAAAGCCTCAACCAGTTGCGGCGAACAGCCGGAATAGCCTGTCAGCGCTGTATTGATGCGGATGGCGATGGCCTTGCGAACGGTCGGGATCGGGAATGGCGCGCCAGTACCGAAATGGTGGGCGTGGACGAGGCCGAGATTGAACTGCCCCAGTTCGTCGTCGCTCCAGTCGGTATCCTTCATCGCGCCGACGCCGGTATTGGCACCGTATATGGTTTCACCCCGGGTAATGGCCGCCTCGAGACCGCGCCGACCTTCGCGGACGCGGGCCATTCCTTCCGGGCTCATGGCAACGGCTACGGCACCGCTGCCTATGGCATCGAGAGCGGCAAAATCGAGAGGCTTCGCATCGAGAAGGACGGTTGTCACAGGATCTCCAGCAGGAAGGGGTAGCGCGACAGGAAGGGCTTTGCCGCATTATGCTACAGGGACCTTGCGTCGCGCAGACGGCAGAAATCGCAGGTTCCAGGTCTACCTGCGACGGAGAGACACCAGGTCAACTAGGGGTCGGGCGCAATCACATGCAAGTTAGGGAAATAGCTTCGATAGCGCCCGACATCCCGGGTGAGAAGGGAAAGACCTTCGACGGCGGCAGGCGCGCCAATACAGAAATCCGGAAGTACGCTGCCGCGCTGACCGCCAGCACTGCGGTATTGCGCGAACACCTTGGCGGCTAGAAACAGCGCGGACTTCGGCATGCGGACATGGGTAAGCTCAGCCTCGGCAACGAAAGCGTCAAGCTGTTCTATCCGGGCGTAACGGGCTGCAAGTTCAGCATAGACGACATCGTTGATAAGAACGGGACGATCAATGGCAGTGTTTTCAAGCTGCGCAACCGACCAATGGGCCCAAACCGGGTCATCGGTCACAACGTCGAGAAGAACATTGGTATCGACAAGAATCACGCCTCATCGCCTCGAGTGAGCGCCATGATCTCGTCAGTGGAAAGACCTTTGCCCGCATGACCCCGCAAGCGTTCGAAGAGGCTCTTCGTGGGCTGTGCATCAGCTCGCGTCAGGACCACGCTGCCGTCCGTCCCGCGGCGGAATTCGACTTCACTGCCGGGGACGATACCAAGGAGGTCCCGGACGGACTTCGGGATCGTAACCTGCCCCCTTGGATGTGACTGTGCTTGCCATGGCCGCCATCGGTAATACTAGATGGCAACAAGGTATTACTTCATGGGGGATTCCGCAAGACAACGCATATGCTCTTCACCATAGGTCACTTCTCCGCGCAAATGGCATACCGATGCTGGGTCGCGCGCTCGAGGCCCTTCAGCAGCGAAAAATTCTTCCGTTGCGTGCGATGAATGGCCGACATGTTGGCGTCGATCGTCACCTTGGTGAACCCCGCCTCTCTCAGCAGAGATGCAACCACGTCTGCACGGGCGCCCTTGGAGAAATAGACTGCCTGGAGGATCCGGTTGTGCGTCTCCGCCATGTCTGCATTCGGCGCACCATGAAGGGCATCTTTCGCGAGACCGAGCTTCGCGGCCAGCCGTGTCAGGCGCTTCAGAAGCTGCGTGACCAGGGAGGTGTTGACGAAGTCGCCATCAACGATGAGGACTTTGCCACCGGGCTTCAGGACACGGTGCCATTCGCGGAAACAGGCGAGCGGATCGACCAGGGTCCAAACCAGGTGGCGGTTGGTGATCACGTCATAGGACGCATCCGGCTCCATGGTTCGCTCGGCATCCCCCATCAGGAAACGGATCTTTCTCCCGCGTTTGGCAGCCTTCGCCCGGGCCCGTTCCAGCATCGGCTCCGACCAGTCGAGCCCGGTGACAAGGAAGCCGAGATCGTCCAGCAGATGCGAGACGACCGCCGTGCCGCAGGCAAGGTCGAGCGCCGCTTTGCCCTGCCCATCGCCCAGATGTTTCCGGAAGAGCGTATGCCAGGCGGCACGCTCTTCTTCCGAAAAGATCTCATGACCAGGCTGGGTATCAAAGGTCTCGGCACGCGCAGACCAGTAGGCCTTGATCTCGTCGCGCAAATCATGGTTGGAGACAGAGCTAAGTCCTTGCATAGTATGGTGTCTTTCAGTTGGGCCATAGTTGTTGGAACACTTCTAAAAGAAATTTCTTGACTGCGAAAGTCATAAAAACATAGATCACGACACAATCGCAAACAGGAGACGTGACTGTGTTCAAGATGGAGAAGGTGGCCTCCGCCGCCGCGATTTCGCTCGCCCTTTTTTCTAGCGTGGCAATCGCTGGCGAGACCGTGAAGATCAAGGATATTACCGGCCGTGAAGTCGAGGTGACAGTGCCGGTAGAGCGCGTCATTCTAGGCGAGGGCCGGCAGATTTATTTCACAGCAGCGCTTGATACCGATAAGCCCTTCGGCCGTGTCGTCGGCTGGCGTGACGACTTCAAGAAGGCCGATCTGGACGGCTACAACATCTACCTCCAAAAGTTCCCGGAGATGGAAAAGATCCCGACCTTCGGCGGCATGAAGGACGGCACCTTCGACATCGAACAGGCCGTGGCACTGAAGCCCGACGTGATCATCATGAACACGGAAGCAAAATCCGCCACGGAAGAAAGCGGCTATATCGAGAAGCTGGCCGCCGTCGGCATTCCGCTCGTCTATATCGACTTCCGCGAAAAGCCGATGGAGCACACCGACGATTCCATGCGCATCATCGGCAAGCTGTTCGGCAAGGAAGAGCGCGCCGAGGAGTTCGTGAAATTCCATGACGAACAGATCGCCCGCGTCACGGATGTTCTCGCCAAGCAGGCCGACCTCAAGAAGCCTGTGGTCTTCATGGAGCGCGCCGGCGGCTATTCCGACGATTGCTGCATGTCCTTCGGCAACGAGAATTTTGGCAAAATGGTCGAACTCGCCGGCGGCATCAATATGGCCAAGGACTTCATTCCCGGCACATTCGGAAACGTCAATCCGGAACAGATCATCGCCTCCAATCCGGATCAGGTCATCGTGACAGGCTCGAACTGGGAACTCTACGTTCCGGGCGGCAAGTGGGTCGGTGTCGGCCCGGGTGCCGACCAGACCGAAGCAACCCGCAAACTTGCCGACCTGATGACACGTCCCGCCTTCACCGACATCAAGGCCGTCAAGGATGGCAATGTGCACGCGATCTGGCACCAGTTCTACAACAGCCCCTACCAGTTCGTTGCCGTCCAGCAGATCGCCAAGTGGCTGCATCCTGACCTGTTCAAGGATCTCGACGCCGACCGGACGTTCCAGGAACTGCATACGCGCTTCCTGCCGGTCGACTACAAGCCGGGCTACTTCGCCTCGCTGAAGACCGGATCCTGAAATTTCTCCGGGCCGGCGGCTGACCGTCGGCCCATTGCCTCGGCAAGACAATTTTTTGCAGGACCGAAACCATGGCCTCGACAATCGAAACGGCCCTTCCCGCTTCAGGGGATATCTACCGCAGCCTGACCGCGAGGCGCCTAGCGATCCTGATCGGGCTTAGCCTCTGTCTTCTTGTGTCGATCGCGGTCGACATGGCCTACGGACCTGCTCGCTACAGCCTCTCCGACGTCATCTCGACCATCTGGAACCCGGCCGGGGCTGGCAACCAGCTGCGGGTCGTTATCTGGGACATCCGCATGCCGATCGCCCTGATGGCGGTGACCGTCGGCGCTTGTCTGTCGCTTGCGGGCGCGCAGATGCAGACAATTCTCGCCAATCCGCTGGCAAGCCCCTTCACACTTGGCATTTCGGCGGCCGCCGGTTTCGGCGCAGCGCTCGGCCTTGTGGCCGGCGTCGCGGTCTTTCCGGCCGCTGTGCAATACATGGTGCCGGCCAATGCCTTCCTGATGGCCATGCTCGCCTCGTTGTTCATCTACAGCGTCTCGACACTGCGGGGCGTCACGGTGGAGACGATCGTGCTGCTTGGTATTGCGCTCGTCTTCACCTTCAACGCGCTTTTGTCGCTGCTGGAATATCTGGCCTCCGAACAGGCGCTTGCGGCGGTCGTCTTCTGGACCATGGGCTCGCTCACCAAGGCTACATGGGCCAAGGTCGCGGTAACCTTCGGTGTGCTCGTCGTCTGCGTTCCCCTCTTCGCCCGCCGCGCCTGGGCATTAACGGCGCTTCGGCTCGGCGATGACAAGGCCGCCTCGTTCGGCGTCAACGTGAAGGGCCTGCGGCTCGAAACCATGATGCTGGTCAGCCTGCTCGCAGCCATTCCGGTGTCCTTCGTCGGCACGATCGGTTTTGTCGGTCTGGTCGGCCCGCATATCGCCCGAATGCTTGTCGGCGAGGACCAACGGTTCTTCCTTCCGGGCTCGGTGATCTGCGGCGCACTCCTCTTGTCGGTTACCTCAGTGGTTTCAAAGATGCTGATCCCTGGTGCCATTTTGCCGATCGGTGTGATCACGGCCTTGGTCGGTGTTCCCTTCTTCTTCTCGCTTATCTTCACCAACAGGAGGCGCGCATGGTAGCCCTCAGGTTAGAGGCCGTCGGCGCCCAGTATGGACGCCATCGCATCTTTTCCGATATCACGACCTCCGACATTTCCGGCGGTGCACTCACTGCCGTGATCGGCCCCAATGCAGCGGGAAAATCCACGCTGTTCAAGCGGATAGCCAGCCTTTTGAAGGGCGACGGGGTCGTGCATGTGAGCGGCGAGGAAAGTCTGCGGCCGATCTGTTACATGCCGCAGGATACCGGCGCCAATGCGGTCTTGACCGTCTATGAGAGCGTGCTTCTGGCGTCCAAGCAGGGTTCCGGCTGGAAGGTCGCCGACAATGAACTCCTTGAAATCGACCGCATCCTGAAGGCCCTGAAGATCACCGATCTCGCTTTCCGCGACCTCGGTGAACTCTCGGGCGGCCAGCGCCAGCTGGTGGCGATCGCCCAGGCTCTGGTGCGCAAGCCGGAGATCCTGTTGATGGACGAGCCTACTTCGGCGCTCGATCTCTTCCGGCAGATCGAAGTGCTGCAATTCATGCACAGCCTCGCCCGAGAGACCGGCATTGCCGTGCTGATCGCGTTGCATGATCTCAACCATGCGATGCGCTACTGCGAGCACGTGCTGGTCGTCGCAGATGGCCGCCTCGTTGTGAACGGCCCAACGCTGGAAGTTATCACGCCGGCCCTACTGCGCGATGTCTACCGCGTCGAAGCGCGGGTCGAAACCTGCACCCATGGCAGACCCATGGTGGTCGTCGATGCGGCCCTGGGGTGATCGGAGAGAAGTGAACCGAACCGGCGCACCGACGATGTGCCTCCGAGTCGCGCCAGCGTGAGCTGCATCACACTGCACCCAATCGACTTGTCTTGCTTTGTGGACAGCCAGTTAAACTGCGTTATAAATTCCGTGCAGCAATTTAGACTCCACGGAGCCAAGTCATGCTGAATCGTATTTTGATTTGCATTTCATCAATTCTGCTCGCCGTGACGGCGACACTTGCCAAAGACATTCCCGGCGGCGAAGACTATGCCCTGGTCGGCCGCTACGAGGGGTCCGTCATGACCCTGTACAAAGTCAGTGATTATGAAGAGCAACGCATCCTGACCAAACCGATCAGGTCGGCCGACCGTCGGGAAACGGGAAAGCGCGTCAACGACAAGAACAGTATTTCGGTCGCAGGCAAGTCAATCCGCATCCGTTACGAGGGGCCCGCCGGTCGCTCGCCTCTTGAGGTCGCACGCAACTTCCAGAGCGAGATAAAGGCAAAGGGCTTCGAGATCCTGTTCGAGTGCAAGGGCGCGGACTGCTCCGATCTCGGCGGCTCAGAGCTCTATTTCGCTTTGCATGACGAGAGCCCGCTGGGCAATGGCGACATTCATTCCAACCCGAGCACGCAGATGTTTACCGCCGCCAGGCTTGCCCGACCGGAAGGCGATGTATACGCCACCATCTATGTCAGCGATTTCAAAAAGGCACCCGAGGTTCTCGTCGACGTGGTCGAGACGGCACCTATGGACACCGACAAGATCGTTTTCGTCGACGCGACGCAGATGCAGAAGGACATCAGCGCATACGGTCGCGTCGCGCTTTACGGCATCCTCTTCGATTTCGACGAGGCAAAGATACGGCCGGACTCCCAGCCGACGCTAGACGAAATAGGCAAATTCCTTTCTGCTAACCGCAAGATCAAGGTGATCGTTTCGGGCCACACGGATTGGAAGGGCAGCTTCGACTATAATGTTGATCTCTCCATGCGTCGTGCGCAGGCCGTGGTCCAGGCGCTCACGAGCATGGGGATCGAACCGTCGCGGCTACGCGCCTTTGGCGCCGGTCCGGCAGCCCCCGTCGCCAGCAATGCAAGCGAGGCCGGGCGGGCGAAGAACCGCCGTGTCGAGCTGGTCGAGGCCCAATAACGCAACGGTCAGCTCAAGCCCATGTAGCGCCCGGGCTTGTGGTTGATCGCGAGGATAAGGTTGGCGATTGCAGCGCCCAGCACCGAGAGGGCAAGCCGGTCGGCGGGAAGAATGAAATAGGCCGCAGCGAGGATGCTTAGATCGACAGCAAGCTGAAAGTAGCCGGCCCTCAGCCCAATTTTTTCCTGGAGATACATGGCAAGGATGTTGATCCCCCCTAGCCCCGTGCGGTGACGGAAGAGCATCAGCAAGCCTGTGCCGATAAGTCCACCACCGATGACCGTCGCATAGAGCGGATCAAGATGGGAAAAGTCGATCCACTGGCCATTGAGCTTCGATAGAATGGCGACGAGCGCGACCGCGGTAAAGGTTCTGAACGTGAAGGCCCAGCCCATCCTTTTGACCGCGAGGATGTAGAAGGGCAGATTAACGACGAAAAAGATCGGGCCAAAGCCCCAGCCGCTCGTGTAGGACAAGAGGAGCGCCAGACCGGCGCTGGATCCGACCGTCAGCATGGTCTTGGTGTAAACAAGCGTGCCCAGTGACACGAACATGGTGCCCGAGATCATCGCGAGCACGTCCTCGTAAAGGCGATGGCGCTCGGCCGTCGCCTCGATGGTTGCGGTCGTCGTGGTCATGGACTTATCCGAGAAGCGGCTTGAGGACAGCAGCAACGCGTTCAATGTCCGCGCCCTTCAGGCCGGCGATATTGATGCGCCCTGACGTCGGCATGTAAATTCCGTGCTCTTTGCGCAGTGTGAGAACATCGCTCTCCTTCAGCGGCAGAAGCGAGAACATGCCCTGCTGTTCTGCGATCTGCGGTGCGAGCTGCCAGCCGTCGGCTAGTGCATTCGACAGCTGCTGGCGAAGGCCCTGCAGGCGGTCGCGCATCGAATTCAGCTCGTCCATCCAGTCCTTGCGCAAAATGTCGGAGGATAGGACGGTGCGCACGACTGCGGCACCGTGATCAGGCGGCATCGAATAGCTGGTCCGCGCCATGGTGACCAGGTTCGAGCGTGCAGTGTCGGCTGCGGCTTGCGTGTCGGCCACGGCGAAAATTGCGCCCGTACGCTCGCGGTAGATGCCGAAGGATTTCGAGCAGGAGACGGCGACCAAGGCTTCGGGAGCGGCTGTGATCAGCGAGCGCAGCCCGGCCACATCTTCCTCGATCCCGGCGCCAAAACCCTGATAGGCGGAATCGATTAGCGGGATCAGTCGCCGTTCAGAAATCACGGCCGCGAGCTCTTCCCATTGCCCGGGGGTAAATCCCGCACCCGTCGGGTTGTGGCAGCTGGCATGGATCAGAACCGCATCGCCCCGCTGGGCGCCGGAGAGCGCCTTCATCACGCTGGCGAATCGCACATCCTGGGTCGGCACATCGAAATAGGTATGAGTTTCGACGTTAAGCCCGGTGGCGCCGAAAATGCCGGCATGGTTTGGCCAGCTTGGCAGGCCGAGATGCAAACGCCCGGTGCCTGCGCGCGCGATCAGGTCGGAAGCAAGACGAAGCGCACCGGAGCCGCCGGGGGTCTGGACGCCGGCTGCAAACTTCCCACTTTGGGTCCCGCCAACCAGCTCCCAGAGCAGATCGAGGAAAACCCGGTCGCCTTCCGGCGCAACATAGGACTTGCTCGACTGCGTCTCCAGCAGCAGCTTTTCTGCCGCCTTCACCGAGCGCAGAACCGGCGTATTGCCCAGATCGTCCCGGTAGACGCCGACGCCAAGGTCGATCTTATCGGTGCGGCTGTCGGCATTGTAGAGCCCAATCAGGGCGAGCAGAGGATCGTTCGGCTGGGAGGCAAGCTTGTCGAACATGATGAACCTTGGTGTCGTGTGATGAAGCTAGATCAATAGCAAGTTTCGCGCGCAAAGTCTCTGCGCATTTACCGAAGCGAGATCGACCTACTTCTAGTTTATTGCTCCAATGTCAGAATATGCGATAGCTTATTGCGCATATTCGGGGATAGAGATGAAATGACCGAAGCCGAGCCTCTTCACCTTGACAGGATTGATCGCAAGATCATCGCCTGCCTGCTGCAAGACGCAGACTTGAGCAATGCCGAACTTGCAGAGGGGGTCGGATTGACTGCCGCCCCTCTTTCACGGCGGCTGGCCCGCCTTTACACGGCTGGCGTGATCCGTCAGGCAGTCGTCATCAACCCGGCCCGGGTTGGCCTCGGTCTGCAAGCCTATGTCGAGATCACGCTCGACCGCACGACGCCGCAGGTCGGGGAGCGCTTCCTCGATCATGTCGGCAAATTGGCAGAAGTCGTCGAAATCCATGCTGTCGCCGGAGATTTCGACTTTCTCCTGAAGATCTCGGTCCGCGATATGGCCGATTTTAAGCGCTTGATCTGGCAGGAGTTCGATCGCCTGGCAGAAATCAAGACGATCCGCTCCACCATGGTTTTCGACAGCCCGAAGATCTCCTACGGCTATCTGCCGTAATGAGAAAGGGCGCCAGCGGCGCCCCTCCCCTGCACTCTTCTTGGTCGCTCGGCGTCAGCCGGCAACAGCCGCGATTTTGCCGCGCTTTGCCATGCGCGCCCGGATCGATTCGACGTCCGCCTTCGGCGTCGCTGCAAACAGCGTGCGCGTATAGGCATGCTGCGGATCAGAGAACACCGCATCGCGCGTGCCGTATTCGACCGCCTCGCCGTAATACATCACCATCACCTCGTCGGCGATGTAGCGCACCACCGAGAGGTCATGGCTGATGAAAACATAGGTCAGGCCGAATTCCTCCTGCAGGTCGGCGAGCAGGTTCAGGACCTGGGCCTGGACCGAGAGGTCGAGAGCCGAGACCGGCTCATCGAGCACCAGCAGCTTCGGATTAAGCATCAGGGCGCGTGCGATCGCGATGCGCTGGCGCTGGCCGCCAGAGAACATGTGCGGGTAGCGGTTGTAGTGCTCAGGACCGAGACCGACCTTGATCAGCATCTCGGTCGCCCGCTCGCGGCGCTCGGCATCGCTCATCTTGGTGTTGATCAGCAGCGGTTCACCGAGCACGTCACCGATCTTCTGGCGCGGATTGAGCGACCCATAGGGGTTCTGGAAGACGATCTGCACCTTCTGGCGCATATCGGCTGTCAGATGGCCAGGACGGGTGTCGACTTTCTGACCATCGATCAGGAGTTCGCCGGCGGTCGGCTCGTCGATGAAGGTCAGGATGCGCGCGAGCGTGGACTTGCCGCAACCGCTCTCACCGACGATGGCGAGCGTCTTGCCCTTGTCGAGCTTGAAGGAGACGCCCTTCACGGCATGGACGATCTTGTCCTGCTTGAAGAGGCCCTGCGGCACGCTGTAGTCACGCTTGATGTTGCGGATCTCGAGCATGGGGGTCTGTGTGGCGGTGCTCATGCGGCCCCTCCTGTTTCAGCGGCAGCCAGGAAGTCGGAGACGGTGGTCAACCGGTCACCGGTGGCGTTCTCCGGCAGTGCCGAAAGGAGCGCGCGGGTATAGGGGTTCTTCGGGTTCTCGAAGAGCGAGAGCACGTCTGCCTCCTCCATCTTACGGCCCTTGTATTGCACGATGACGCGGTCGGCAGTTTCTGCCACGACACCCATGTCATGCGTGATCATGATGAGCCCCATGCCGGTCTCGGCCTGGAGCTTCATCAGAAGGTCGAGGATCTGCTTCTGGATCGTGACGTCGAGCGCAGTCGTCGGCTCGTCCGCGATCAGGAGCTTTGGATTGCAGGCGATCGCGATCGCAATCATCACACGCTGGCACTGACCGCCCGACATCTGATGCGGGAAGTGATTGAGCCGCTCGGCCGGATCGGGCAAGCCGACCAACTTGAACAACTCAATCGCGCGCGCCCGGCGCTCAGCCTTGCCGAGACCTAGATGCAGCTTAAGTACTTCCTCGATCTGGAAACCGACGGTGAAGCAGGGATTGAGGCTCGCCACCGGCTCCTGGAAGATCATCGCCACATCTTTGCCGATCAGCTTGCGCCGCTCGCCGGCCGAAATCTTGCTGATGTCGCGCCCCTGGAAGAGCATGTGGTCGGCGGTGATCTTCGCCGTCCAGGGCAAGAGCCCCATGACGGCGAGCATGGCCACGGATTTGCCCGAACCGCTCTCGCCGACGATGGCGAGCACTTCACCCGGTTCGATCGACAGCGAGATCCCGTCGACCGCCTTGAACCAGCCGGTCGACGTCTGAAATTCGACGGTCAAATTCTGGATATCGAGAAGCGCCATGTCAGGACCTCTTCAGCTTGGGGTCAAGCGCGTCGCGCAGACCGTCGCCCATCAGGTTGATGGCAAGAACGGTGATGAGGATTGCGAGACCCGGAAAGGTGACAACCCACCAGGCGCGCAAGATGAATTCGCGTGCTTCGGCGAGCATGGTGCCCCATTCGGGCGCCGGCGGCTGGGCACCCATTCCAAGGAAGCCAAGTGCCGCAGCATCCAGGATCGCATTGGAGAAGGAAAGCGTCGCCTGGACGATCAGCGGCGCCATGCAGTTCGGCAGGATCGTCTTGAACATCAGGCGAAGGGGCCCTGCCCCCGCAAGCCGCGCTGCCGTGACGTAGTCCCGTGACTTCTCCGACATGACGGCAGCACGTGTCAGGCGCACGAAATGCGGCTGCAGCGTCAGCGCAATTGCGATCATGCCATTGGTCAGGCCTGGGCCGAGGATGGCCACGAGAACCAGCGCAAGCAAAAGCGAGGGGAAAGCCAGGATGATGTCCATCAGGCGCATGATGGCCGTATCGAGCCAACCCCCGTAGTAGCCGGCGATGACACCGATCGCGATGCCCGTCGTCAACGACAGCGTCGTCACAAAGACACCGATGAACAACGAATATTGCGAACCGTAAATCAGGCGCGAAAGGATGTCGCGGCCGACGGGATCGGTGCCGAGCGGGTAGCTCCAGTTGCCGCCTTCCAGCCAGGCCGGCGGCAGGAGCACCACGTCGCGATACTGCTCGAAGGGCGAATGAGGTGCGATGACGCCGGCAAACACGGCGATGAACACGAGGGCGACGAACACCACAAGGCCGATGACGGCGCCGCGGTTTTCGGAGAAATAGAACCAGAACTCGGCCAGCATCTGGCGGCGCATCTGAGCGCTCGAAACCGGCTGGCTGGATGTTGTCTCTGCCATGGGATTTTATCCTTCTAGTGGCGGATGCGCGGGTTGATCAGGCCGTAGAGCAGGTCGACGATCAGGTTCACGACCATGATGATGCCGGCGATCAGGAGCAGGCCTCCCTGGATGACCGGATAGTCACGGCGGAACACGCTGTCGACCATCCACTTGCCGATGCCCGGCCAGGAGAAGATCGTCTCGGTCAGGATGGCACCGGCGAGCATGACGCCGATCTGCAGGCCGATCGTGGTGATGACCGGGATCATGGCGTTGCGCAGTGCATGCAGGCTGACCACGCGGAAAGGCGACAGGCCCTTGGCACGCGCCGTGCGGATATAGTCCTCCGAAAGCACCTCCAGCATGGCAGATCGCGTCTGGCGCGCGATGACGGCAAGCGGAATGGTGGCGAGCACGATCGACGGCAGGATAAGATGGCTGACGGCAGAGGCAAACGCCCCCTTCTCACCAGACAGCAGGCTATCGATCAGCATGAAGCCGGTCACCTGCGGGAAGAAGAACATCAGCGAAATGCGTCCCGAAACCGGCGTCCATTGCAGGATGCCGGAAAAGAGGATGATCAAGAGCAGACCCCACCAGAAGATCGGCATCGAGTAGCCGACAAGGGCAATTCCCATCATCGTCTGGTCGAAGGCAGAGCCACGCTTGATGGCAGCAATGATCCCGGCGGGAACGCCGATCGCCACGGCAATCAGGATGGCGCAGAAGGACAACTCCACAGTCGCGGGGAAGAGCGCGAAGAACTGGTCGATGATGGGGCTCTTCGAGACGATGGACGTCCCGAAGTCACCGGTCAGAACGCCGCCCAGATAATCGAAATACTGGACCACGATCGGCCGGTCGAGGCCAAGATGCGCGCTGATTTCCGCGTGACGCTCCGGCGACATGACCCGTTCGCCGGAGAGAAGCGCAACGGGGTCGCCCGGCAGCAACCGGATGAAGGCGAAGGCAATGATCGAGACGCCGACGAAGGTCGGGATCAGGACGGCAAGCCGGCGCAGGAGAAAGCCAAACATGGATGGACCTGTTGTTTTTTTTGTGAAGGTCTAAGTCCCGGTGCCCAGGGCAATCCGGGGTCTGCTCGCAAGGCCACGACGGATCTCTAACCGATGCGCGGCCGCACTGGCGGCAGCTTCAACGACAATCGCCGCGGACGCAACGGCCCGCGGCGAAAGATTGTTCGATCCGATTACTCGGCGATGTCGACGTTTTCGAAGGTGAAGTCACCGAGCGGGCTCTGGACGAAGCCGGAGACTTCCTTGCGCATCGGAACAACCGAGAGCGAGTGGTCGATGGTAGCCCAAGGCGCCTCGCGCTTGAAGACGGTCTGAGCTTCCTCGTAGAGCTTCGTGCGCTCGGCCTGGTCAGACGTGACCTTGGCCTTTTTCACCAGCGCGTTAAACTCTTCGTTGCACCACTGAGCGCGGTTGTTGCCGCCCACGGCTTCGCAGCCGAGCAGGGTGTCGAGGAAGTTATCCGGGTCGCCGTTGTCACCGGTCCAGCCGAGCATGACGGCGCCATCACGATCCTTGGCCTTCGAACGGTCGAGATACTCGGCCCACTCGTAGGAAACGATCTCGACCTTCACACCGATCTTGGCGAAGTCGTCCTGCATGATTTCAGCCGCACGACGGGCGTTCAGCATGTAGGGACGCGAAACCGGCATCGCCCAGATCTTCATCGAGAGATCCTTGACGCCGGCTGCTTCGAGTTCCTTCTTGGCAGCGTCGAGGTCGTAGGCGTCGTCCTGCGTGGCTTCGTTGTAAGACCACATGGTCGGCGGGATCGGGTTCTTGGCCGGCGTTGCCATGCCCTGGAAGACGGCGTCAACGATGGCAGCCTTGTTGATCGCCTTGTTCAGCGCCTTGCGCACTTCCGGCTTGTCGAACGGTGCCTGGGTCGTGTTGTAGGCGAGGTAGGCGACGTTGAGGCCTTCCTGTTCCATCACGGTAAGCGACGGGTCCGACTTCATGGCTTCAACGTCGGCAGCGTTCGGGAACGGCATCAGGTGGCATTCGCCAGCCTTCAGCTTCTGATAACGAACGGCAGCATCGGTGGTGATGGCGAAGACCAGATCGTCGATTTTCGGGGCACCGCCCCAGTAGTCGGCGTTCTTCTTGTAGCGGATGACGGCGTCCTGCTGGTAGCCGACGAAGATGAACGGACCCGTGCCGACCGGCATCTGGTTCAGCTGTTCCTTCTTGCCTTCAGCTTCGAGCTTGTCGGCATATTCCTTCGACAGGATCGAGGCGAAGGGCATGGCGAGGTTGGCGATGAACGGCGCTTCCGGACGGTTCAGGACGAACTTCACGGTCAGGTCATCGACCTTCTCGATCGACTTGATCAGTTCGGGGAAACCCATGCCGGCGGCATATTCCCAGGAGGTGCCAGCAACATACTGGTTCCACGGATGGTCAGCCTTAATCTGGCGTTCCAGCGAGAAGATGACGTCGTCGGCATTGAGGTCACGCGACGGCGTGAAGAATTCCGTGGTGTGGAACTTGACGCCGGGACGCAGCTTGAAGGTGTATTCCGTACCGTCGGCATTGACTTCGTAGCTCTCGGCGAGGCCGGCTTCAGCTTCCGTCGTGCCAGGCTTGAACTCCATCAGGCGGCTGTAGACCGGGTGAGCAGAAGCGTCGAAGGTCGTGCCGGCGGTGTACATGCCCGGATCGAATCCCTCAGGCGAACCTTCCGAGCAATAGACGAAGGTCTTGGCGCTGGCAGCGCCCGAGAGGAAAGTGGCCGCAAGCAGGGCTGCGGCAGCAAAGGCAAATTTGGTTTTCATCAGCAGTCTCCCAAAGGCGAAGACGGAGACCCGCCTCGCCGGTTCTTTTGGTTCCGCGGCACGTGGATCGCGCCCGTGTTTTTTCGCTCTGGTCAAGGACCAGAGCCGGCGATTGATCGCAAGGCTGGGAAAGTCGCAAAATGACAACCGCCATCCCCGTCCATCAGATCACTAATGAAGTGTCTTATCGGCTTGAGAAATGTTGTAAAGAGAAATTCTGCCGCATTTGCACTGCAATCTGGTCCAGATTTCGGCAAAATGTCTGCGATACGCACGATCATTCGGCGCTCACGCCCCTTAATTTCAAAAAGCCGTCAAATCGCATGCGCCCCATAGCTGCGCCATTTAGGCCGCTTTTCCCATGCGAGCGTCGCAATGAGAAAGGCCGACCGGCAATCACGGTCCCGGCAGATCGTGATAACTTCTCCGCCCCCCTGGTTGTCTGCCAGTTTACCGTATCCTGTTCCAGCTCTGGCCATCACCAAGGTAGTTCGCTCTGGCGCATCGTGGCCGGGAACCGGTTGGTCGACCGTCGGTTGGGATGATGCGCCATTGATGCGCTTTTCATCATATCACGCAGTTCAGACTGCGGCGGCGCTAGCGCTTACAACCGAAGGAGACCGCATGACCAGAAAGAAAGAACTGTCCGCCATTATCGGCGCGCTGATAGTGGTCGTGGTTGGCGTCGGCGCCTTCTATTTTGTCTCAACCCGTTTCGAGACAGCACCGAACCCCTCAGTATCGAACAAGGAAGGCCGGAATGAACAACCCGCCGGACCCGCAAATCCGGCGGCATTGCCGGGCAATCAGTAAACGAGAGCTGCAGAACTTCATATTGTCACGTCGCGCAGGCGTTTCGGATGATATCGACGGCTCAAGTCCATCTATGCAACGACCAAACTGCTGCCGGCCGACTTGATTTGTTCGCCGATCTCCAGAGGCGGCTCTCTGTCGGTTACGACTTCATCCACCGCTTCGAACCCACAGACGCGCACCAAGCCCTGGCGCCCGAACTTCGAGTGGTCGGTCACCACCAGCCTCCGCCGCCCGCGAGTCAAAACCGTACGGGCAAATTCCGCCTCTTCAAGATCATAATCCATCATGCCCTCCGCATCGACGGCGCCGGTGGAAATGATTGCATGGGTCACGGAAAAGCGGCTGATGAAATCAATGGCGGTCGTGCCGAAGGCAGCCCCGTTGTCGCTGCGCAATTCACCGCCTGCCATATAGACCCTGTTGTCGTTCAGGGTCGCCAGAGTGCGGGCGATGTCGGACGAGTTGGTCACGACGGTCAGCCGGCGATGACCGGTCAGTTCCCGTGCCAGAAAGCTTGTCGTGGTGCCTGTATCCATCATAATCGAGTCGCCGTCGCGTATCGTCGCGGCAACGATCGCCGCAATACGCCGCTTCGCCTCGCTGTTTTCCCGCATCCGGCGCTCGAATGGCGCCTCCGCGACCGTTGAGGCAAGGCTGATCGCGCCATGGGTCTTCACAAGGTTGCCACTGCCGGCCAGCAGCTTGATGTCGCGCCTGATGGTCTCGAGCGACACGTTAAGCTTGCGCGCAAGAACTGAAAGGGCAACTGTTCCTTCGTGCTCCAGCACCCGCAGGATCTCTCGCTGTCTCTTTGAAGTGGGCATTATCTTCCCTCTGTCCGGCAATCGCCCCGGTTCGTCATGCCCCAGTTTCTCCTCGAATACCACACAATCGGTCATGAAATCACAAAAAACCACAAAGCGAGATTGACAAATCCGCTAGCTTGGCCCGAGACTGAAGACCTACACACGCTCGTCATCAGATACGAAAAGTACGGGGAACGACGACCGGGTGCCTTGCCTGTTCTGTGGATTTTCAACGGGCTCTACTGGGAGAACTCGAATGCTTCAGCTCGACTGCAGGCCAGGGACAGTTGCCTCCGCATGTCTGATCACCGCCTGCCTCTTTGCTGCGCCTCATTCGGCGCAGCTGACCTCAGATACAACCAAGCTGGCGCCTCATGACTAAACCGCCCAGCCCCCTTCAACGCCATCATCGCGACCGGTTCAAATCAGCGGGTGCGGCGCGCGTAGCGGAGCCGATGGCGTGACCCACTTTCCCACGACCCCCAAATGCGAAGATCGCATCGCAGCCCTCCCCTGCTGGAATGGTCCCATCGAGATCTCGGTACTGAAGGGGGGGCTCAGCAACGAAAGCTTCCTGGTCGCCGATGCATCCGGCCGCCATGTCGTGCGGTTCGGCACCGACTATCCCTTCCATCAGGTGGACCGGTCTCGCGAACTGATGACGGCGCGTGCCGCGCACGAGGCGGGCTTTGCACCGAAAGTGGAATATGCCGAGCCGGGGATCATGGTGTCGAGCTTCCTCAACGCGAGGACGTTCGCCGCTTCAGATGTTGTGGCGGAGCGCGAACGGATCGCACGACTGCTCAGGCGCTTCCACAAGGAGATGCCGCGTCACGTCACGGGCGCTGGCTTCATGTTCTGGCCCTTCCACGTGGTGCGTGATTATGCCCGCACGCTTGAGGCCGGGGGCAGCCGGATGATTCCCGAACTTGCGCGCTACATGGAGATTGCCGAGCAGCTGGAAGCGGCACAGACCTCGCTTCCGATCGTCTTTGCTCATAACGACCTGCTTCCCTCCAACATTCTCGATGATGGCGAGAAGCTCTGGCTGATCGATTTCGAATATGCAGGGTTTTCGACGGCGATGTTCGATCTTGCCGGTGCAACATCCAATGCCGGCCTGACACCCGAGCAGTCGGAGGAGTTTCTCGTAGCCTATTTCGGCGACTCGCCCTCGCCCGATATCCGCCGCTCCCTCGCCGCCATGCAGTGCGCCTCTCTCCTGCGCGAAGCCATGTGGAGCATGACGTCTGAACTCTACCTCAATGCACCGGGCGCCGACTATGTCGGCTACACCGCCGAAAATCTCTTGCGCCTGCAAGAGGCGCTCGACCACTACAACTCAGTCTACGGGAAACATGAGTCATGACCCTGCCTTCACACGCCCAGATCGTCGTTATCGGCGGTGGCATTATCGGTTGCTCCACCGCTTATCACCTGGCGAAAGACCACAAGGCAGACGTCCTGCTCCTTGAGCAGGGCACTCTCACATCGGGCTCCACCTGGCACGCGGCGGGGCTTGTTGGTCAGCTCCGCTCTTCGGCCTCGATCACGCGCGTGTTGAAATATTCGGTTGAGCTCTACAAGGGGCTGGAAGCAGAAACCGGACTGGCAACCGGCTGGAAAATGACCGGCTGCCTGCGACTTGCCACCAACCCGGATCGCTGGACCGAGTTCAAGCGCCTCGCCACCACGGCGGGCAGTTTCGGCATGGAGATGCATCTGGTCTCCCCTGAAGAGGTGAAGCGGATGTGGCCTCTGATGAATGTCGACGATCTTGTCGGCGCAAGCTGGCTGCCAACGGACGGGCAGGCGAGTCCCTCCGACATTACCCAATCGCTCGCCAAGGGCGCGCGTATGCACGGCGCGAAGATCGTCGAAAATGTACGGGTCACGGGCTTCGAGATGAAGGACGGTCGAATCACGTCGGTGAAGACGGACCAAGGCGATGTCGTCTGCGAGAAGGTGGTCAACTGCGCCGGACAGTGGGCGCGCCAGGTTGGTGATATGGCCGGCATCAATGTGCCGCTGCAGCCGGTCAAACACCAGTACATCATCACCGAAAGGATCGACGGGCTTTCAACCGATGCTCCGACCATCCGGGATCCCGACCGGCGTACCTATTACAAGGAAGAGGTGGGCGGACTCGTCATGGGCGGATACGAGCCCAATCCGCAGCCCTGGCTCACCGGGGACCTGCCCAACGATTGGGGCTTCCGCCTGTTCGACGACGACTTCGACCATTTCGAACAGCATATGATCCAGGCCATTGAACGCGTTCCGGCTCTTGAGAAAGTTGGCGTCAAGCAGATGATTAACGGCCCTGAGAGCTTCACGCCGGATGGCAATTTCATTCTTGGTGTGGCGCCGGAATGCAGGAACATGTTCGTAGGCGCCGGCTTCAATGCCTTCGGCATCGCCTCGGGTGGTGGCGCGGGCTGGGTGCTGGCGCAATGGGTGGTTGAAGGCGAGGCTCCACTTGACCTCTGGGTTGTTGATATCCGTCGTTTCGCTGACATGCACCGTGACCGCCAGTGGGTCTGCGATCGAACGCTCGAGGCCTATGGCAAACATTATACCATTGCCTTTCCGCACGAAGAATATGAAAGCGGCCGCCCTCGCCTCATCTCACCGCTTTACGACCGCCTCAAAACCTCCGGCGCCGTCTTCGGCTCCAAACTGGGCTGGGAGCGCCCCAACTGGTTTGCGAGGCCAGGCATCGAGCCGAAGGACATTTATTCCATGGGACGGCAGAACTGGTTCAAACCGGTTGGTGACGAACATCGGCATGTGCGCGAGGCGGTCGGCGTCTTCGACCAGTCGTCCTTCGCGAAATTTGAATTGAGGGGTCCGGATGCCCTGAAGGCACTGGACTGGATCTGCGCCAACGAAGTCTCGAAACCCGTCGGTGTCCTCACCTATACACAGCTCCTCAACACACGGGGCGGGATCGAAGCCGATGTAACTGTTGCCCGCATAGCGGATGACCGGTTTTACATCGTCACCGGTACCGGCTTTCGCACCCATGATTTCGGCTGGATAAGAGACCACATCCCCGAGGGCCTCGACTGCACCCTCTCCGATATTACCGAAGAATGGGGAACGCTTTCGCTGATGGGCCCCAAGGCGCGCGCAGTCCTTGAAGCTATCACCCCCGCCGATGTCTCGAACGCCGGATTCCCTTTTGGCCACGTGCGCGAGATCACCATCGGCAGTGTCACTGTGCGGGCGTTGCGCGTTACTTATGTGGGCGAACTGGGCTGGGAGTTGCACGTCCCTATTTCCGCTCTTGCCGAGGTCTATGACGTGCTGATGGCGGCAGGCTACGCCCATGACATTCGCCCGATCGGCTACCGCGCACTGGAATCGCTCCGGCTTGAAAAAGGCTACCGTGCCTGGAGCTCCGATATCACCCCCAATGATACGCCGATCGAAGCAGGTCTCGGGTGGGCGGTCAAACTCAGGAAGGACACAGATTTCCTTGGGCGGCGGGCGCTCGAAAATGCGGTCGGCCAACCCCTGAAAAAGCGCCTGATGGGATTCACTGTCGATGATCCCTCGATCGTCTTGGCCGGCCGAGAGACCATCCTTCGAGACGGCGAGCCAGTCGGCTACCTAACCAGCGGCGGTTATGGATACACGCTCGGGAAAAACATCGGCTACGGTTATGTCCGCAACGCGGAAGGCGTCGGCGACGACTATCTGAAGAACGGGACATATGAGCTTGTGGTAGCGGCGGAAAAGACGCCAGCCAGCCTTCATTTCGGACCGATGCTCGACCCGTCCATGGCGCGGATCAAGGCATGAGATATAGCCAGCACTTTGGGAGCAGGGCGTCCCCCATTTCTCCCGATCATCGGCGGCAGTGCCATTCGCGCTGCCGGGTCACGTCCTGTCTGGTCCAAGAATAGCCACGAGGGCGCCGGCTGGCGTCCTCAATCTCGATCCTTCGAGACCGACAAGGCGCCCTCCCCGTGACGCTGTCGAGCGGCAGCGTCCGCGAATGAAAAGCCGATTGGCAGCTGACACCGTCTATGCCCGATCACACCTTTCCGCGTTGGCCACTGCCGTGTTGGAACTCTGTGGCTCGCAGCAGGGGAAGGTTGGCTACCGGTTCGGCACTGGTGTTGACAGCTGTCAACATCAAGGGAGCAGATGGCTGAAGGCAGGCCCTCGGATCGCGAGACCATTCGCGGTGCGGAGACCCGCCGCCGAGAAAACCAATCCGCCCTCCGCGCCTACAAAAGGTTCGCGTCTGTATCCCGGTAGCCGCGCCGACGCTTAACATGACATAGCCGGGCGGCCATGACCGGGGCATCTTCCACCCGCTCGACCAACTGCGTTCGGCTTTGGCCATGGGTGCCAATGCGCCCCCAATGGCGCCTCACGATGGTCTCGCCAAACAGGGTCTCCTCGATCGTCACGAGATAGAAGCGGGCCATATTCTTCGCGGGGTCGATACGGTGCAGGTGGATCGCATCAAATGTTCTCACTGTCATGAAACGATTCTCGGCCGCCACGATCCGGCGGTCCAACGACTAATTGGAATCGATTGGCCTTCTCCGATTCAAAATAGTGATGACTTCTTTCGTCGATCAGCTCTCGCTGGCAGCTGTTGACAGCTGTCAACAGCTCAAAGGCAGGGGCGCTCGAGCCGAAAGGGGCTTGCTTCCTCGACAAAGACGGAGATCATGTCGCCGCATCCTGCCAGGCGAGGACGCTTGAGAAACTCATCCGGCGACACAAGGCAGAACACGAGGAGCATCATGGGAAGAATGGATGGTAAGATTGCAGTCGTGACCGGCGGCACGCAGGGGCTTGGTGCCGAAGTTGCGCGGCTCTTCGCGGAACGCGGTGCGGCGGGATTGGTAATCTGCGGACGCAGTGTCGAAAAGGGGCAGGGGAGGGCAAGAGACATTGGCGCACGCTACGGATGCCCGGTCGAATTTGTGTCAGCCGATCTGGAGCAGGTATCAGATTGTCGCCGGGTGATCGCTGCGGCAAAGACGCGGTTCGGACGGATCGACGCCTTGGTAAATGTTGCCGCCATCACGGACCGTGGCACCATTTTGGACACTGACCCCGACTTGTTCGACCGGATGTTTGCCATCAATACCCGCGCACCATTTTTCCTGATGCAGGACACGATCCGGCTGATGATCGAGACAGAAACCGAGGGCACGATCGTCAACATCTCCTCCATGTCTGCCATGGCAGGCCAACCGTTTATTGCAGCCTATTGCGCGTCCAAGGGTGCGGTCGACACCCTCACCCGTAACACCGCCTTTGCGCTCCTCAAGAACCGCATTCGGGTCAATGCCCTCAACATCGGCTGGATGGCGAGCGACGGCGAGGACCGCATCCAGCGGGTGCATCATGGCGCAGACTCCGACTGGCTGGAAAAGGCTGCCGCCCGCCAGCCCTTCGGGCGACTTGTGGATCCGGCCGAAGTGGCGCGCGCCTGCGCCTATCTTTCGTCGAACGAATCCGGCCTGATGACCGGCGCCACTATCAACTTTGATCAATCGATCTGGGGAGCCTATGAAGACAGTCCGCATCCCAGGGCCGCGATGGCGCTCTGAACGGCGCGGGCTTGAAAAGCGCCTTGGCCTTTTTTACGTCTGGGGAGAGGGGCCAAGACCCGGCAATGCCGTTCGCCTCCTCTCCTCCTCACAAGCAGGGTTGAGCCGGGGTCGTGAAGAAAACAAGGATCTAACCTGCCTATAGCCCTGCCTCACCATGGACACGCAACGAGGGCGGAGGCAGGTATGGGTCCGGTCCACCTGCGCCCAGAAAGCGCTTGCAGAGAAGGAGCAGAGGCCCTGCCGGTTAGACGGAGCACCAAGCTGTGGATCGTATGAAAAGGACACCGTCCGACTGAAGGAAGTACTTTCTTAGACTACTCCTCCGCGATACAATCGAAGCATCTCCTGCAAGCGGGTCCGGACCGCGCAAATCACAACACGCCCTTATGCGGCACCGCAGGTTGAACACCCGGTAGCGAACCTTAAAGCCTTGCTAGCTTTCGTTTAATGATTCGTTTACCATCAATTCAATGTCTTACGATCTGGCGAAATTGCCATTGCAACGCCTATTGCGCCCCCTTGTGGAGACCGGGGCTGCACTGGCGCGCCTCGATGAGCGGGTATCGCGATCACCTGTCAGTGATGGCTGGATCGCGCGAATGCATTTTGCCGATGCCTGTGCATCCCTGTGGATCGACGGGGAGCTGGTACATCTCGAAGATCTCGTTCTCCATTCCACCGGCCACGATGTACGGGCGCCCAGTCACGAACTGACCATCGCCCGCGACGTTCTCAAATGCCGCAGAAGGATTGCTGGCCAGCCAGCCGATTGGGCATTGCAGCCTGAGGGGCTGCGCGCGTTGCGGGGGCAGGGCAGTATGGCACCGGAAACAAAGAGCAGCGCCGCAAGGCGAGACCCGACAGACATCGCGAGAGATGAAGAGTGGGGGCGTCCCACAGTCGCAGATCAGACCGATACGCTTGCGGCCGAGCTGGCCGCAATGGACACATTGCTCGCCCGGTCGAGCGCAACGATTGAAAATGCAACTACGGTGAAAGGCGTAACATCGCCCGACAAGGACCCGCTTCTCTACGACCAGGACTGGGATGAAGATGCCCGGCTCGACGAATGGCGCGGCGTTCTGCGTCAGATTGAAGATCTGCCGGCGCTGCTCCAGGCGGTGATTGCTCTTGATGCCTGGAACGATATTGCCGTCCTGCAACATGCTCCTTGGCTGGGGCGGCTGCTGGCAGCCTCGCTGCTTCGCCGAGCGGGTGTGACGACATCGGCCCACCTCGCCGCCATCAATGTCGGCCTGAAGACGATACCCGTCGATCGCCGCCGCCATGGCCATCGAGATATTCGCCTCCTCGCTGTCCTGCAGGCCTTTCAGGCTGGCGCGGACATTGGGTTGAAGGAGCACGACCGGCTCGCACTCGCCCGCCAGATGATGGAGCGCAAACTTTCGGGTCGCCGCGCTTCGTCCAGGCTTCCAGACCTCATCGATCTCGTCATTGCACAACCAATCATATCGGGCGGCATGATTGCCGAGGCCCTCGGCGTCACACCCCAGGCGGCTCGGCGGATCGTGACGGAACTTGGTCTGCGAGAGGTGACAGGGCGGGGACGGTTTCGCGCCTGGGGCATCATGTGAGCGGGCTCACAGGCACCTTGTCGCCAGGAAGCCTCGCGGCGCTCAGAGCGAGAGGCGCTTTTCGTCGTCGATCAGCGTCAGCCGGGCCGGCGGGACCTCACTCCATGTCCAAAGCACCAGGTTGAGATCAGTTGCCGTCGCTCCTGGCGCAAAGCTCCTTACCAACAGTCCGTGAAAACCTGCCGCAGCCAAGCGCCGTGAAAAGGCCTGAGTGGCGGCCTCGCCTATACTGTGCATCTGATCGCGCCAGGCGGGATCCGCGAGAGCCGAAGCGTCCATCCCTTCAACCTTTAGCGCCGCTTCATCCCGGCAGTCGAACACACGCTCTATGTCTGCGTCATACGACACCAGCGTTGTGGGTTGCAGACTTCCGGCCTGGTTTGCCTCGCGCAGCGCCGTCATTACCGAAAGGGAAGTGTAGAGTGCCTGTGTGCCCTTTCGATTGAAGCGGCCGCCATAAAGTTCCGCACCACGCCCTGACATGGGCGATCGGGCATAGATCGGGTTCAGCGCCCTATAGAGCGCCCCCTGAAATCGGATCGCCATGTCAGGCGTGCACGCCGGCGTCGACCGCGTCGATGTAATCGAGAACCTCTTCGGCGCGCCCGTCCCGAACGAGTTGCATCGCCGTCATGCCGGAAAATCCCGGAAGGGGTTCCGAGCGATACCAAGCATAGGCGACGAGAGCCGAGCCGAAGCGCGGTTCCAACTTGTTGACGATTTCCGTCATTTCCCGCAGGCGGCGCTGGGTCTTGTCCGAGCGGATCCGATCCTTGCGCTGGATAGCGTCCTTGCCGAGCCCGGCGGTTCGGGCGATCTCCTCGCTCGTCGTGCGCAGGACCTCCGCGATTTTGCGCGGCGAAAACAGTCCCTGGTCAGCATATTGCGCAAGTCCCACGTCTTCGGCTCCCGATCCTAATACGGACATTCTGACGCAATATAGCGTCAGTTCAAGTGTCATACAAGTTCCGATGACAGGACGAGGGGCAGAAGAGGCGTCGAGGCTGCACCGGGATCAGGGGAGGGTAGGGTCGCGAAAAGCCGGGCGCTTTTAGGATGCTACTCGTTTTTCCCGGAACCATCCGGGACACGCCTTGTTCGAAGCCATGCCCAGCCGAGAGCATGGCAGGAGGTCCGGACATGAAACTGCAGTCGATTTTTTGAAGACAGCAGGTCTGCGGCGCTTCCAGAGGCACCCAACCAAGGAGCAGCCTGATGTTTTATACCGATAACATTCTCCAGTTTCCCGTTCGTGTCGAACGCCCCGACCCCCTCTTTGCCCGCGCCCTGCAGCAGGCCATCGGCGGTGTCGAAGGCGAAATCCGCGTGGCCATGCAATACTTCTTCCAGGCTTGCGGTGCACGCGGCAATCCGAAATTCCGTGACCTCCTCATGAACACCGCCGCTGAAGAGCTCGGGCATATCGAGATGCTGGCGACGGCGGTTGCCCTCAATCTGGAAGGCGCACCTTTGAAGCTTCGCGAAGAAGCGGCTGCCGACCCTGTGGGCGGTGCCGTGCTCGGCGGCATCAACCTGAAGAACCTTCTGTCTGCAGGTCTCTCGGCCATGCCGGTTGATTCTGACGGTGTGCCCTTCGACATGTCCCACATATATGCCAGCGGCAACATTGCGGCGGACATGACCGCTAACGTGGCGGCTGAGTCAACCGGTCGCGTCCTTGCCGTGCGGCTTTACAACATGACCAATGACCCCGGCATGAAGGAGATGTTGTCCTACCTGATTGCCCGCGACACCATGCACCAGAACCAGTGGTTGGCCGCTCTGGAAGAGCTTGGCGGAGCGCAGGATGTATTCCCGATCCCCAACAGCTTCCCGCAGGAAGAGGAAAACCGCGAGTTCAGCTACGCCTTCCTGGGTTTCCAGAACGATGGCAGTGAGCCCGTTCAGGGCCGTTGGTCGGAGGGCCAATCGATCGATGGCAATGATACCTTCACCTCTCGTGCGATGAAGCCGATGGGCGAAAAACCCAATCTCGGTCGAGCCAAGCCCAGTAGCGGCGCCCAAGCCGAACAGCTCTAGGAGGCTCAGATGAACCGAAGAGCTTTCGTCATGGCAACCGGCGGCGCGATGGCCGCCGGTGCGGCTGGCACAATGGGGCTGGCCGCCGAAAAAAACAAAGGTCCAAGCCCCCTGCGGCTGGGACCATCATACGTTACCAACAGGGAGCAGTTTGCCGAGATCCCTGATCTCGCTCCTGGCCACAGACTTTCGCTGCGCCGTCGGCCAGACCGGCGCTTTGACCCGGAAAGTGTCGAAGTGGTGAGTGAAAGCGGTGCCGCGATCGGGTTCCTGCCGCCCGCTTCGTCGGCAATGCTGGCAACCATGATGGATGAAGGGGGTTCGGCTTTTGCGCTCGTCGGGGACCATCCCAGGCAAGGTCAGCCGTTGGCAGTGGACGTATATTTCATCTTGCCCGCGCATGCTTGAACGATATCCACGGTGTCAGGGTGCCAGCATGGTGCCCTGGTACCACCCATATAGCACCACGACACATCGCGACGAGGAGAAGCGCATGCGCACGGCATTGGGACGGGTCCTGGGACTAGGATCATCGAAGACCGGCACGGAAGATTTCATCAAGGACAAGCTTCGGGCCGTGGCCCTGTTGATCCTGACCCCCTATGTGGTCGGACTTGCCCTCTGGCTCTTCGGCCGTCCGCTAGGCGAAATTCGCGCCGCTCTTGCTTCACCTCTCGTGTCGATCCCCATCGGCATTTTCATCGCCGTCAGCATCCTGCACATGCAACTCGGGATGAAGACCATTATCGAGGACTATGTGCATCACGGCGTGAGCAAACACGCGCTGCTCTTTCTCAATTCGGCCTTCTGCATGGTTCTCGGAGCCGCAACCCTGTTCGCGCTGTTGAAGCTGGCGCTCGGCCTCGGGACGCCGTAACCCGATCATCGCACTTCCGTCCAAAGTGTCTTCATCACCATCTCGGCCAGGCGCCGCCCGGAAAAGGTCGGCGGCCAGGCGAGGGTGAGCTTCAGGTCATAGGCCGGGTCCAAGGCGATCGCCGATAGCGGTTCCTCGACGTCGGCGAAGGACGCCTCCGGTAGCACGGCGAGAAAGCCGTGTTGAAGAACGAGGTTGACCAGGATCGGCAGAGAATCGATCTCCACCAGCGTCATCGCCTCCCGCTCGGGCTCCGTCATCAGCCCTTCTAAAAGATCGGAGAAGCGCTGACGCAGCCCACTGCGCTTGCTCGGCACGGCAATTGGCAGTCGTTGCAACAGGCTCCGCAGACTTTGCGCACTGTCGCTCATCAAGGCCGGATGCCCGACGACTGCGAGCCGAAGGCTTGCGACGACCTTTTGCTCCAGATGCGCGGGCACGAGGTCGGTGTCGAGCAAGGCAAGGTCGAACTGCCCGGTCTGCAGTCCGGCGAGCAGATCCTCGGCCGTTGTGCTGGAGATAAAGAGCGGCGTCTTCGGCCGCTCCGATAGCCAGCGGGCGGCAAGGGCCGCGAGTTGGCGCGCCGTCTCACTCTCATGTCCGAGCGGGATGATGGTGCCGAGTCGGAAGGTCGAGATGGTACGGCGAAACGCGTTGTCGGCCTGTCCGGTCATGCTCTGCCAAGTGGTCTCCAACATTTCGGCGAGCACCATGAGTGCACGACCGGCCGATGTTGGCTGCGTGCCACGGCCGCTGCGCTCGAGGAGGGGCTGGCCGACCATTGCTTCGAGACCCGCGATCTGCCGCGACAGTTGCGGCTGGCCCGTCTGCAGACTTTGTGCCGCTCGCCGGATGCTGCCGGACCGCACGACCTCGCAAAACCGCCGCAAAGCGAGAAGGCTTATGGTGTTGGCCGGTTTGGAGCCCGGTCCGGCAGGCGCAAAGAGGCCATGCACTCTCAGACAGATGTCGGCTGCTTGCTCAAGTTCCGATCGCAGGCGCTGCGCCTCGAGTGTGGGAGCACTTCGCGAGGGCGCCTTGATGATCAAAGGCGTGGCGAGCGCCTTTTCCAGACGGGAAAGAGCGACAGATACGCTGGCAACGGGACGTCCTAGCGCACGCGCA
The DNA here is from genome assembly GCF_006443685.1 of Rhizobium glycinendophyticum. Classification (NCBI taxonomy): domain Bacteria; kingdom Pseudomonadati; phylum Pseudomonadota; class Alphaproteobacteria; order Hyphomicrobiales; family Rhizobiaceae; genus Peteryoungia; species Peteryoungia glycinendophytica. The sequence continues at coordinate 149,284 of NZ_VFYP01000004.1, forward strand.
GCCTGACGCAGTCCGCCTGTCGTCAAAACCGTGTGGCCGGCGATCAGCGTGAATGTATCCATTCAGGCCCTCAGAAGACTGGGACACGGCTATCCGCATCCCCTGTTCAACATATGGGATATCCCGCTCCGACGATAAAACAATACACTTTCATCCCTCACGACACGCAGGGCGGTAGCAAGGGAGAAGGTCATGACGGACTTTGATCTGGTTCTCAAGGGAACCCTTGTTCTCCCGGAGCGCATCGTGCCGGCCGGCTACATCGCGGTACGCGACGAGTTCATCGCAGAAATTGGCGTCGGAACAGCCCCTGCGGGTCGCGAGCGGCATGATCTCGGCGATGCACTGATTCTGCCAGGCGCGATCGATGCGCAGGTCCATTCTCTCAGTCAGAAGGACCAGGAAGATTTCATCTGGTCCACGCGGTCTGCGGCAGCAGGGGGTGTAACCACGATCGTCGACATGCCCTATGACGAGGGGGATCTGATCTGCTCGGCTGCGGCCGTGAAGCGAAAGGTGGCCCATGCTTCGTCCCAGGCTCGGGTTGATTTTGCGCTTTACGGCACCATAGACCCCGAAGAGGGGCCGGCGCGGATCCTCGAACAGGTCGAAGCCGGTGTCGCAGCGTTTAAATTCTCCACATTCGGGACCGATCCGAAACGCTTCCCCCGCATCCCGGCGGCCCTGCTGCAAGCCTGTTTTGCAACGATCGCCCCCACGGGTTTGACGGCAGGCGTTCACAATGAGGATGACGAGTTCGTGCGAGCCGCTATCGAGGCGGTGAAGGCTGCTGGCATCACCGATTACCGCGCCCACGGCTTGTCGCGTCCGCCCCTCACCGAACTCCTCGCCATGCACCAGATCTATGAGACGGGCGTCGCAACCGGCTGTCCTGCGCATGTCGTGCACTGCTCGCTCGGTCGAGGCTACGAGATCGCCGCCGGCTATCGCGCGCAAGGCCATGCGGCAACCGTCGAGGCCTGCATCCATTATCTCGTTCTCGACGAGGAAAATGACGTGCGGCGGCTTGGCGGCAAGGCCAAGATCAATCCGCCGATCCGGGCGCGCGCTGAAGTCGAAAAACTCTGGCGCCATGTCGCGGCCGGCAATGTCACCCTTGTCTCAACCGACCATGTCAGTTGGTCGGAGCAGCGCAAGACCAACCCGGACATGCTCGCCAATTCCTCGGGCGTACCGGGCCTTGAGGTCATGCTGCCGCTCTTCGTCAAGGGCGCGCTGGACCGCGGCATTCCACTCACCTGGGCCGCCCGGCTGATGGCGCACAACCCCGCCCGGCATTTCCGTCTCAATCACATCAAGGGTGCACTCGAAGCGGGCAAACATGCCGATATCGCCGTGATGACCCCGAGCAACCATGTCTATGACGCATCTGCGAGCGGCCACAACGTCGTCGGCTGGTCGCCCTACAATGGCATGACGCTGCCTTACCGGGTGGCGGCCACGTACTTGCGCGGCCAGCTTGCCTTCGACGGAAGCCAGGTTCTGGCCGAACCCGGCACCGGACAATTCATGCGCCCCCAGGCAAGGCTTGCTCTTCAGGGGCTATCCGAATGAGGCGAAATCTTCTTGTCGATGCCGAGCGCATCGCAGCCGACATCGACGCACTTGCCGCGATCACGGAACCGGGCCGGCCCTATACCAGGCGGGCCTTCACGCCGCTTTTCCTCGAAGGGCGTGCCTATCTGGAAAAGCGCTTCAAAAGCGCCGGCCTCGAAACCCGCATCGATGAGAACGGTAATCTGATTGGCCGGCGCCCCGGAAACGGGTCTGGTCGCGGCGTGCTGATGCTCGGATCCCACTCCGATACCGTGCCGGAAGGCGGACGCTTCGACGGCATTGCCGGCGTGATTGCAGCGCTTGAGGTGGCGCGAAGCCTTGCCGACCAGGGCATTACCCTCAACCACGATTTGGAGATCGTCGATTTCCTCGCCGAGGAGGTCTCGATCTTCGGTGTTTCCTGCATCGGCAGCCGGGGCATGGCTAATATGCGACCGCCCGAATGGCTGGAGCGACGGGCGGGAGACCTCACGCTTGAAGAAGGTCTTGGGATGGTAGGCGGCAGTCCACACGCCTCAGGCGCCCGAAACGATATCCGCGCCTTCCTGGAACTGCATATCGAACAGGGCCCGGTACTCGAAGCGGACCATCTCGACATCGGCGTGGTGACCGCCATTGCCGGCATCACACGGATCGAGATCATAGTTACAGGTCGTGCCGATCATGCCGGCACGACGCCGATGACACGACGCTTGGACGCACTGACAGCCGCAGCCCGCCTGGTGATTGCGATCCACCATCTGGGTCAGGAGCTTGCCGCAACGGCCGGCCACTTTGCTGCGACCGTCGGCGAATTCGAGATGGAACCGAACGCCGCCAATGTCGTGCCGTCGAGGGTTCGCATGCTTCTCGACGTGAGGGCAGAACATCGCCGGGATCTGGACCAATTCCGCACACTGCTTGGCCAAGCCGTCGAAGTCGTAGGCCAGGAGACGGGTGTTACCATTGCCGCACCAAAGGTAATTTCCGACAATCCTGCCACGCCCATGCATGGAGAGGTGATTGAGGCCCTTGAGGCAGGATGCCAGGCGACGGGTGCAAGCCATCGCCGCATGGCGTCTGGTGCAGGCCACGACGCCGCCTTCATGGCTAGGATCAGCAAGGCCGGGATGATTTTCATCGCCTGCGCGGGAGGGCGCAGTCATACACCGGAGGAATGGGCGGAAAATGCCGACCTCACGCTTGGCGCGGCCGTTCTGCGGGACGCCGTGTGCCGACTGGATGACCAGCTCGCCACCACAATCAAGGAGACCGATCATGGGACGCATACTGACTGAGAAAGATGTCGAGGCTGCTGTCAAGGGCGGTTCCGTCTATGCTGCGGGCGGCGGCGGCTGGGCCGATCACGGTCGCATGCTCGGCTATGCCGCGGTCAGTATCGGCAGGCCGGAACTGGTCTCGATCGAAGAGCTTGGCGATGACGACTGGGTCGCAACAGCCGCCGCGATCGGCGCCCCAGCCTCGACCACTCCCTGGGAAATGCAAGGAGTGGACTATGTCAAGGCGGTGCAACTGTTGCAGGAGGCGCTGGGCGAGCAGGTCTCCGGCCTGATCGTCGGCCAGAATGGCAAGTCCTCGACACTAAACGGCTGGCTACCATCAGCAATCCTTGGCACCAAGGTGGTAGATGCCGTCGGCGACATCCGCGCCCATCCGACCGGCGATATGGGCGCAATCGGCATGGCGGGATCGCCTGAGCAGATGATCCAGACGGCAGTCGGCGGCAACCGGTCGGAAAACCGCTATATTGAGCTGGTCGTGCGCGGTGCCACTGCCAAGGTTTCGCCGATCCTGCGCACTGCTGCCGACCAGTCCGGCGGTTTCATCGCCTCGTGCCGCAACCCCTTGCGCGCTTCCTATGTCAGGCGAAACGCAGCGCTTGGCGGCATCTCGCTCGCCCTGTCGCTCGGCGAAGCGATTATCGCGGCCGAAGCCAAAGGGGCAAGTGCTGTCATCGACGCGATCGTCAAGGCGACGTCGGGTGCGATTCTCAAGGAAGGGGTCGTGACCAGAAAATCCGTCGTCTATACGAAGGAAGCCTTCGATGTTGGCACGGTCACTGTCGGATCCGACGACACGGCGATGACGCTTCACATCATGAACGAATATATGGCCGTCGACGATGCCGCGGGCACACGTCTCGCCACTTTCCCCGATGTCATCACGACGCTTTCGACCGAAGGCGAGCCGCTCAGCGTGGGGCAGTTGCGCGAGGGCATGCCGATCTTCATCCTGCATGTGCCGAAGACCGTGATCCCGCTCTCTGCGGGCGTGAAAGATCCCGCCGTCTATCCGCCCGTCGAAAAGGCGCTCGGCATCCGGATTGCCGATTACGCACTCGCCGACTGACTGAACGCCGAAGGAGTGTACCCATGCCGAAACCCAATCCGCGCCATCCCGGCTTCCCCATTCCCGGCGGTCTAGACCTTAGAGCAAAGGGCTGGCGGCAGGAGGCGCTTCTAAGGCTCCTCGAAAACGTGCTGTCCGTCGGCGAAGATCCGGATCGGCTAATCGTCTATGCGGCTCTCGGCAAGGCGGCGCGCAACTGGCCCGCTCACGCAAAGATCGTCGAGACGTTGCTGTCGATGGACGAGGACCAGACGCTGATCATCCAGTCCGGCAAACCGGTCGGCCTTTTGAGAACCCATGCCAAGGCGCCATTGGTCATCATGGCCAATTGCAACATCGTCGGCCAATGGGCAAAGGCCGAAGTCTTTTACGATCTGGAGAAGAAGGGGCTGATCTGCTGGGGTGGACTGACCGCCGGTGCCTGGCAGTATATCGGCTCGCAGGGCGTCATCCAGGGCACCTATGAGATCTTTATGCGGATCGCCGAACGGCGCTTCGGGGGATCGCTCGCCGGCCGCTTTATCCTGACGGCGGGCTTGGGCGGCATGGGCGGTGCCCAACCCCTTGCCGGCCGTATGGCCGGAGCTGCAATTCTTGTCGTCGATATTGATGCGGAACGGGCCGAGAAACGCCGCGCAATCGGCTTTCTCGATGTGGTCGCTTCCGATCTCGATGCAGCCCTTCGGCTGATTGACGAAGCAGTTTCCGAAAAGCGGGCCATTTCCGTCGGCCTCGTCGGCAATGCCGCCGACATCTATCCGAAAATAGAGGCACGCGGCATTGTACCCGACATCGTGACCGACCAGACCTCGGCGCATGATCTGGTCTATGGCTATGTGCCGAAGGGCATGAGCCTCGAAGAGGTTCGACGCCTGCGCGAGGAGGGGCCGGCCCAACTGATGGCGGCCAGCCGCGCCTCGATCGCCGATCATGTTCGCGCCATGCTGGCGTTTCAGAAAAAGGGTTCGGAAGTCTTCGACAACGGCAACCTGATCCGCACCCAGGCGCGCGAAGGTGGTGTGGCAAACGCCTTCGACATCCCGATCTTTACAGAGGCCTATCTCAGGCCGCTGTTCTGCAGGGCGATCGGACCTTTCCGCTGGATGGCACTGTCGGGCGAAGAAAGCGATATCGCCCGCATTGATGATCTGGTCCTGGAGCTTTTCCCTGACAATCACATCGTCACCAACTGGATTTCGCTGGCGCGCCAATACGTGCCCTTCGAGGGCCTGCCCGCGCGCATTGCCTGGCTTGGTCACGGCGAGCGCACGCGACTTGCGGTCGCCGTCAATGACCTGGTCGCCTCGGGCGCACTGAAAGGCCCCGTCGCGTTCTCGCGTGATCACCTTGATGCGGGGGCCATGGCCCATCCCAACATCATGACCGAAAACATGAAGGACGGATCGGACGCCATCGCCGACTGGCCACTGATCAATGCCATGACGCTCTGCGCCTCCATGGCCGATCTGGTCGTCATTCATTCCGGAGGCGGCGGTTATGCCGGCTACATGACCAGCGCCGGCGTCACCATCGTCGCGGACGGAACCGAAGCGGGGGCAGAACGCCTTTCGCATGCGCTCACCAACGACACCTCGCTCGGAATCATTCGTTACGCGGATGCCGGTTACGAGGCGGCCGTCGAAGCAGCAGAGGCGGGTGGAGTAGGTTACCTGCCTCTCGGCGGAACCTTATGAGGAGGCAGGACGAAGATTTCCGTTCCAAGCGCTATTTTGCAAGGAATTTCCTGCCTATTTCTGCGGCAATAGGCTAACAGAGAGGCACCTCCACGTTGGAATTGCCATGTCTTTGCTTCAACGCCTGCGGCCAGGGCTGGTCCGCACCAGTCTGCGCGAAAGGCTTCGTGTCTCGACCGGTGCCTTGACCGGCATCTGCCTGACCGGTTTTGTCAGTTCGCTCGCACTCGGCAGCACGGCCAGCGTTCCGATGATCGTCGCGCCGATGGGCGCGTCTGCCGTGCTTCTGTTTGCGGCGCCTGCAAGCCCGCTTGCCCAGCCTTGGTCGATCATTGGCGGCAACATGGTTGCGGCACTGATTGGCGTCACCTGTGCGATGCTGATCCCGAATGTGCTGATCGCAGCCGGGATCGCGATTGCGCTCGCGATCGCCGCCATGCTTGTGTTCAACTGCCTGCATCCGCCGAGCGGCGCTGTCGCCCTGACCGCCGTTCTGGGCGGGCCGGCCGTTCACGATGCAGGCTATTGGTTTGCACTGTCGCCAATCGCGCTCAATTCGGTCATCCTGCTTTCAGTCGCCCTTCTCTTCAACAATGTCACCGGTCGCCGCTATCCGCACCTGGCACCGGCAGCCGGCCAGCCGTCTCAGAAGACCTCTGATCCCTTGCCGGGCCATCGCATTGGTCCCGGAGAAAGCGACATTGCCGCCGCGATCCAGGATTTCGATGAGGTCGTGCCGGTCAGCCCCGACGATCTCGACCTCCTGTTTCATAAGGCTCAGATCCGCGCTTTCGAGCGCCAGGCCGGTGGTGTCACCTGCGCCGATGTCATGTCGCGCGATGTGCTCTCAGTCCAGACCGGCGCCAGCCTCAAGACGGTGTGGCGTATCTTCATGACACGGCACATCAAGGCCCTGCCGGTGACCGACGACAAGGGGCATCTCGTTGGTATCGTCTCCCTGGATGACTTTCTGGAAAACTCGGTGCTGTCGGGTGAGGGCACGCTGCGCCTCGGCTTCGGCCACACGCTGATCGCATCGCTGCGCAGACAGTCGCTTCCGCGACGGGTGGAGGAGATCATGCGCCGCAAGGTGCAGTCGGCCTTGCCGAAGACCGCGATCAGCGCCCTGGTGTCTCCGATGGTCGACCAGGGCATAGACCAAATGCCGGTGGTCGATGGCGAGAACCGACTAATCGGCATCATCAGCCAATCCGATCTCTTGGGCGCCCTCTTTCAGTCAAAGCTTGATAGCGTCGCTGCCTTCTAGCAAGGCGACGAGTAGCTGGGAAACTCAGGCGACAGCGCTCTGCAACTCCCGCAACAGCGAGACCAGCTTCTCGACGCCCTCTTCAAGGGGCCCGCTGTTGTCGATGGTGACGACCTTGAAGCTTTCCGGCAGCGGCTCGACCGCGCGGGTGAGCCTCGCCTCAATTTCCTCCCGGCTTTCGCGGCCACGTGCGGCAAGACGGGCCGCCAGGACTTCCGGCTTAGCCGTCACGCTGACGACAAGCAAATGCGGAAAGGCCTGTTGAAACCAGCCGAGTGCAGAGCGTGAACCGTTGACGACGACGATCCGTCCGGCGGCGAGGTCGTCCAGGACTGTTGCCGGCACACCGTATTTCAGTCCGTGAGCATCCCAGCTGACGGCGAAGGCACCGGAGGATTGCAGCCGATCGAAATCCTGCTCTGAGACCGGCATATGATTTTCGCCGGCTTCGTCGGCGGGCCGCGTGATCAGGCGTCGCGCAAAGGTCACGGCGGTAGAACCGCTCAGCGCTGCCCTTGCTGCACCGATCAGGCTGTCTTTGCCCACACCACTCGGACCGACGACAGCCACCAGAAGGCCCGTCTTCGTCGGGACGGGGGTCGAAAGGGTGCCATCCATCACGCCACCCGTCGTCCCTGACGCCAAACGGCTTTGACAACGGGGACACCTTGCGAGCGGCGGACATGCACGAGATCAGCGCGCAGGCCTGGCGCGATCCGTCCCCGGTCGAGAAGTCCGACGGTGCGGGCAGGCGTGGACGTCACCATGGCAAGGGCTGACGGCAGGTCGATGCCGTCGATGTCATCAGCAAGGACAAAGGCGGCATGCAGCAGGCTGAGAGGCACATAGTCTGAGGAGAGCACGTCAAGCACGCCGAGCTTAGCCAGATCCCGTGCGGCAATATTGCCGGAATGGGATTTGCCGCGGACCACGTTTGGCGCGCCCATCAGCACGCTCATGCCGGCCTTGTGCGAGGCTTGGGCCGCCTCCAGGCTCGTGGGAAACTCGGCGAGTTTTACGCCGTGTCCCTTCGCTTCTTCGACATGCGCGAGCGTCGCATCGTCATGGCTTGCGACCGTGATGCCACGCTCCGCACAGATGCGGGCGAGCGTGTCGCGATGGATACCGGAGTATTTCGCCGAAAGTGCGAGCCGGCTTTCGACGAAGCGGTCGAAGGCCGCATCGCTCAGACCACGCTTGTTCTTATAATAGAGCGTATACTGGTCCATCGTCTGGAACTGGCGCTGGCCCGGGGAATGATCCATCAGCGAGACGAGCCGCACATGCGGGTCGGTCTCAAAGTCCGCGAAGTGATCGAGCACGTTGTCGGAGGCAACCTCGCAGCGCAGGTGGATCAGATGATCGGCGCGCAGACGGTCATCCTTTTCAGCGGCCTGAATGGCATCAGCCATGTCGCGCATCTCGCCCTTGTCGAAACCGCCATCTTCATCCGAGCCCATGCGCAGGCAGTCGAAAACAGTGGTGATCCCCGAGGTTACCACCTGGGCATCATGCGCTTGAATGGCGGAGGTCTTGTCCCAGCGCACGCCCGGGCGAGGCGAATAATGCGCCTCGAGATGGTCGGTGTGCAACTCGACCAGGCCGGGAATGAGATAGTCGCCGCCCAGATCTTCGCCGACCCCACTCACGCCTTCATCGATCGCTTCGATCCGGCCATCGCGAACCACCACACTGCCGTGAAGAACACGGTCCTCCAGAGCGATGCGTGCATTGGAGAGGATTAAGTCAGCCATGATGATAACCATTGGTTGGGGCAGGGGAGAGCGGATGCCGGGAATGGACAAGGAAGGGGGCGCCGCGTTCAGGCTCGATGAAGACGGCAAGAGAATCGATCAGAAGTGGCCTATGGGTGAAGGGTGCGAACCGGTTTTCGAGCAGTTGCGCCATCAGATCGGCGCGCTCCGCAGGCACCGGGCCGGTCAACGTCATGTGGAAGCGGAACTCGTCGAACACATGCGGATAGCCCCAGGTCAGGAGGTTATGCCGCTGTCGCTCTGCAAGGCTGTCTGGGTTGCGGCGAGCGATATCGGCCTGTGATAGTGGCGCCCTGAGGGGTTCAAAGGCCTCGACGACGGCGGCGGCGAATTCCTGTAGTGGAGGGCAGAGATCAGCCGGCACAAGCGCAAAGAAGGGGCCAAGCTGTCCGACCACGACCGAAGGGATGGCGAACGCCGTGTGATCTTCGCAGAAGGCCGAGACGGCAGCCAGAAGCTCGGCCTCGGAACAGCCGTCCTTCAGCGAAAACGGTGCCTTAAGCGTTGCATGAAAGCCGTAACGGCGCGGATCTTCGGTGAGCGCTAAGACTTCGTCGGATCGGATACCTGGATGATCTTCACAAGACAGGGCAGCGCCTGAGAATGCATCTCTGCCCAACCAGGCAGAGGCTGCGCGAGTCAGGGGATTATCTTCGGCGGGCGTGAAGTACAGGGCGTAACGCAAGGTCGTACCTTCAAGATGCAGGGGACGAGCGCAGCAATGCGCCCGCACCGGTCAGTGGCGGCTTTTTCCCATAAGACGGGACCGCAAGCTATTGGAAATGGCGTCGAAGATGAAAACGACGAGAAGGATCAGCACCACCATATAGGCGACGTTCTCCCAATCAGAGTTTGTGCGCATGGCTTCCCAGAGCTTCAGACCGATACCGCCTGCACCGACGGCGCCGATGATCGTGGCCGAACGGGTATTGCTTTCCCAGAAATAAAGCGCCTGTGAGGCAAAGACGGGAAGGACCTGCGGCAGCACCCCAAAACGCTGGACGGCGACCGGTGAGGCTCCTACGGACTTGACACCCTCGCGCTGCCGGTCGTCGATGTTCTCCAGTGCCTCGGAGTAGAGCTTGCCGAGCGTGCCCGTGTCGGTGAAGAAGATCGCGGAGATGCCAGCGAGCGGGCCGGGGCCGAAGGCGCGGGTGAAGAACAAGGCCCAGATCAGCATGTCGACGGAGCGCAGGAAGTCGAAGAAGCGCTTGGTCAGCTGGTTCATCGGACGGTTGCGGCTGATGTTGCGCGCAGCGATGAAGGACAGCGGGAAAGCGACGAGCATGGCGAGCAGCGTGCCCATGAAGGCCATGACGATCGTCTGCAGGAGCTTTGTCCAGACGTCAAGGTGCTGCCAGGAGGCGTTGTACAGAACGTTGTTCCAGGCGAGCGCAAGATTGCTCATCTTGGGGTCGATGCGCTCTTCCGAGGTAATCTTGTGCAGCACCTGCAAAGGCGTCAGATCGAAGAAGGGCGAGTCCGTATCAAAGACGAAATTTTCCCAGCCGAGGAAGCGATTGCGCACGCGAACCCGTTCGGCAGTAACATCGATCCAGCCGGCCATTCCGAAATAGGCGATAACCCGGCCACCTTCTGTTCGCTGCTCGATCCAGTCCGGACGTATTCCTTCGAGGGTGACGCTATTGGTCACGTGATCGAGCGTGAGTGATACTGTCTCGCTGCCACGAGTTAGCACGAGATTGGTGCCGTCGAGATCGATACTCGCTGCACTGCCGAGCGTGACATGGGCCCTGGTAATGACTTCTTCCGTCACCGTCTTCGGAGCGGCCGGAGCTGCTTGCGTTGCAGCGTCTGCCTGCGGTGTGGCCGGTGCAAGGAAGCTGAAGGATGATTTGGGCGCCGCGGGGGTTGTCGACTGGGCCGCAGGTGCCGCATCCCTCAGGGTGCGGGTCACCGTTTCCTTCCTGGCGTCAATCCAGTCAGGCTTCGGATTGTGCCCGATCGGATCAAAACGCGGATAGGTGATCTGCATCGTACCGTCAGGCGCGATCTGGAATTCTGGCCGGATTTCATAGGACACCCAGTCAGCCAGATAATTGCCGGCGAGGCCCCAGTTCGCCTGGCTGATCGTCTTGCCGACGGCAAAGAACCACCAGCAGAAGACGAAGTAGAGCGCCAGAATGGCGATGGAGAACGGGATACGATATCGCTGCCAGAGACTGCGCTCCAGCACCTGCGGATAGCGCTCGGCCAGACGGCTGAGTTCGGCGGCGTTGGTCATGGACATCGTCATATCCTCACGAAACCGACTGGAAGGCCTGCTCGCCGACGAGCTTGCGGCGGAGCGAAGCGGAGAACTGGTCGACCGCAATGACGGTCGTCAGCAGCAGGAGAACGATGGCGAGCGTCTTGGCCTCGTGACCCTGGCTGATCGACAGACGCAGCAATTCGCCGATACCACCACCCCCGACGGCACCGATGATCGTCGAGGCTCGGACATTGATCTCGAAGCGCAGCAGGAAATAGCTCAGGAAATTCGGCATGACCTGCGGCGTGATGGCAAACCAGACGCGCTCGAACCAGTTGGCGCCGACCGCCCGCAAGCCCTCGTCGGGGCGCATGTCGGCATTCTCGATCACTTCGTAGAACAATTTGCCGAGCGCGCCGATCGTATGGATCGAGACGGCGATGATCGCGGGGATTGCCCCGAGCGAAAGGATTGCCAGGAAGAAGCCAGCAAGCACCACTTCGGGGAAAGCGCGCAACACTTCCATGACGCGGCGCACGGGCCAGCGGACCCAGACGACCGGCATCATGTTGCGCGCGGCAAGAAAGGCAAAGCAGAACCCAAAGATGACGCCGATCACGGTCGAGAGCAGCGCAATATTGATGGTTTCGAGCATCTTGTAGAAGTATTCGGGGATGTAGAAGCTCTGGGTAATGTAAAGCCTGCCCTCGGGGTAATTGTATTTGAGGCTGCCATCATCATAAGGGGAAGGCAGATCGAACATGGCACGCCAGATTTCCCAGCCATCGCGCGGCACGAGCTCGCCGATGAAGTCGAAGAGATAAGGCAGACGATCGAAGAATTTTCCGGAATTCGTTTCATTGGCAAACCAGACGGAGCCGGTCACGGCCAGAAACAGGATGAGGAGACCGAGCCCGGTGTAGAGCCGTCGCTTGGCGGTCAATTCCTGCCAGTGGCGCTCAACGGCAGCGCCCCCCTCGCTCAACGGCTGCAATGTCGACAGTAGCATCGACGATCCCTTTCGGACTGACGTTCAAGAAAGAACCGCCGGTCGATGAGAACCGGCGGCTCCTTAAATTGGCGCTTAAAATCAGCCGCCGATGGTCGACTTGCGGGCGTCGATGATCGGCTTGTAGAAGTCGACGTTGACTTCGGTGAAGCCCTTGAACTCGCCACCTTGGACAGCCGAGAAGCAAGCCGGATCAGAGGTCGGCAGATCCATCATGAACTTCTTGAACTTGGCCTTCATGTCCTCGTTCATCGAGGTGCGGACGACGACCGGGCCGTTCGGGATCAGCGGAGACTTCCAGAGTTCGACGAGGTCATCCATGTTCAGAATGCCCTTATCGACCATCTTGCGCAGGTTGCCGGAGGTGTAGCCGTCCTTGAACTCGCCAACGCCGGAACCGAAGGTCGTACCGGCATCGAAGGTGCCCTTGAGCACTTCGAGAACGAGATTTTCATGGCCACCGCCGAAACCGGTTTCAGCGACATATTCCTTCACCGGAGCGCCGAGCGCTTCCGGCAGCGTGACCGAAGGAACGAGATAGCCGGAGGTGGAGTCCGGATCAGCAAAGCCGAGCTTCTTGCCCTTGATGTCGGTAACCTTGGTCATGCCCGAATCCTTGCGGGCAACCATGATCGAGTAGTAGCCCATCGAGCCGTCGGTCTGGACGGTGGTCAGGATCGGCTGGACGGCATCGGCATTGGCGAGATAGATCTTGGCAAAGCCGGACGCGCCGAGTTCGGCATAGTCGAGCGTGCCGCCGAGCAGGCCCTGGATGACGCCGTCATAATCGGCGGCCGGGAACAGCGAAACCTTTTCAACGCCGATGGCAGCCGGCAGCTTGTCGACCATGCACTGGAAGTTGCGCAGACGGTCGGCTTCGTTTTCTCCGCCGAGGATGCCGATGCGGAATTCCTTCAAGTCTTCGGCATGAGCGGCACCGGCGAGAGCGCCGAGAGCCACGGCGGCAAGCAGGGTCTTCTTCAACATGAGCTTATCTCCTGTTTCCTGGGATCATTGAATTGTTTGAATGCACACCCGTAACGCCGGGCTTGGCGATCTTCGTGGCTCAGGCCTCGGCAGCTGCCAGCGGGCGAAGGCCAGGGGATGGGATTTTGCGCGCAGCGTCATTGTCCTGATGCGCAATGTTGATGCTCGTCGAGGTCATGGTCTCATCGATGCCGGCGCCGTGGCGATCGGCGCCATAAATCTCGTGCACGGCGTCCGCTGTCAGCTCCGAGGGCGCGCCATCGAAAACCACCCGACCGCGGGCCATGCCGATGATGCGCTCGCAGTAATTGCGCGCGGTATCGAGGGTATGGAGATTGGTGATGACCGTGATGCCTTCGCGTTCGTTGATGTCGCGCAGCGCATCCATGACGATCTTGGCATTGAGCGGATCGAGCGAGGCGATCGGCTCGTCAGCCAGCACCATTTTCGGCGACTGCATCAGCGCACGGGCAATCGCCACGCGCTGCTGCTGGCCACCGGACAACGTGCCGGCCGCCTGGAGCGCCGTCTGCTCGATGCCGAGACGCTCCAAAGCCGCGATCGCCATCAGCCGCTCTTCGCGCGAGAAGATGTTGAGCATGGACAACGCCGTCGAGCGGTGATTGAGGCGACCCAGAAGAACGTTCGTGAGAACGTCGAGACGGGGCACCAGATTGAACTGCTGGAAGATCATCGCGCAGTCGCGCTGCCAGTTGCGGAGTGCTGCACCGCGCAGGGTGGAGATTTCGACGTCGCCGAAACGGATGGAACCAGAGGTCGGATCGACCAGGCGGTTGATCATGCGCAGGAGAGTCGACTTCCCGGCACCGGAGCGCCCGATGACGCCGACCATCTGACCCGTCGGGATCTCGATGCTGACAGAATCAACGGCCTTCTGGCTGCCGAACTGGCGGGTTAGGTTGTCCAACCGAAACTGCATTGTGGGTCCTTCGCCGTCACTCATTGCGGTGCTGGTTTATCCACTAGCGCTTCATCGTGAAGCGCGAATGTCAGATTTGTGTAGGATTTATTAAACTATGCAAGCATTTGGAAAATAACGATTATCATGCATATTTTCCAAGAAACTGTTCGGCATCAAGATTGCGAAAATCCTCCAGTGCCGCAAACAGCCGGTCGTGATCCCAGTCCCACCAGGCAAGGGTCTGCATACGATCAGCGACGGCTTTGGGAAAACGTTCGCGTATGAACTTGGCCGGTACGCCGCCCACAATCGTGTAGGGGGCGACATCCCTTGAGACCACCGCGCCGGCGCCGATCACGGCTCCATCTCCAACGGTCACGCCTGGAAGCACCGTCGCGCCATGACCGATCCAGACATCATGTCCGATGGTGACGCGGTTTTCCCGGCGCCAGGCGAAGAAGTCCTGATCATCTTCAGCGCCATCAAAATAGCTTGCGGCGCGGTAGGTGAAGTGGTGGAGCGTCGCGCGCCACATCGGATGATTGGTCGCATTGATGCGGGCCGCCGCAGCGATATTGGCAAACTTGCCAATCGTCGCACACCAGGCCGCGCCATCACGTTCGATATAGGAATAGTCACCCATCTCCACCTCGTCGAGGCGGCATCGTTCGCCCACCTCTGTGTAGCGGCCGAGGGCGGAATTGCTGACGGTGGCGCCGGGATGAATCAGCGGTTCGAGCCCAAGTTTCTTGCTCATGCGGCGACCTTTCGCGGCGAGAACTGTGTGACGTCGAGGATGCGGTCGGCAACGGCCTCGCGCACTTCCTCGTCGTGGAAGATGCCGAGGAGGGCGACACCTTCTTTCTTCTTGGCACGTATCATGTCCACCACGACAGAACGGTTGGCCGCATCGAGCGACGCGGTCGGCTCGTCGAGCAGCAGGATCGCATGATCGGTAATGAAGCCGCGGGCGATGTTGACGCGCTGCTGTTCGCCGCCGGAAAAGGTGGAGGGCGGCAATTGCCAGAGATCGTGCGGCAGGTTGAGCCGGGCGAGGAGCTCGGCCGCACGGGCGCGAGCGTCTTCCGTGGCAATGCCACGTGCAACGAGCGGTTCGGCAACGACGTCCAGGGTCGAGACACGCGGGACAGTGCGCAGGAACTGGCTGACATAACCGAGTGCTGAGCGCCGGACCTCGAGCACGGCGCGCGGATCGGCAGAGGCGATATCGACGATTCGTCCATCCCTGTTGATCAGGATCTGGCCGGAATCGACGGCGTAGTTGCCGTAGAGCATCTTCAGGATCGAGCTCTTGCCGATACCCGAGGGACCGCCGAGCACGACGCATTCGCCGGCTGCGATCGAGAAGGACACGTTCGAAACGACCGGCAGACGAAGGCCGCCGCGCAGATGCATGGTGAAGCTCTTCGAGACTTCGGAGACGATGAGAGGCGTTGCCATTGATAGCTCCGTCAGACCTGCAGGATCGAGGATACGAGCAGCTGGGTATAGGGTTCGCGGGGATCGTCGAGAACACGGTCGGTGAGGCCGTGTTCGATGACATGACCGTCCTTCATCACCATCATGCGATGAGACAGAAGCCGGGCGACGGCGAGGTCGTGGGTGACGACGATGGCCGAAAGGCCGAGGTCGTTGACGAGGCCGCGGACGAGATCGAGGAGACGCGCCTGGACCGAGACATCGAGGCCGCCGGTAGGTTCATCCATGAAGACCAGACGCGGGCCCGTGACGAGATTGCGGGCGATCTGCAGGCGCTGGCGCATGCCGCCGGAGAAGGCGCGCGGCTGGTCGTCGATGCGATCGGTGGAGATTTCCACGCGCTCCAGCCATTCGCTCGCCGTCTGGCGGATCTTTCCGTAATGCCGGTCCCCGATCGCCATCAGGCGCTCGCCGACATTGGCTCCGGCCGAGACTGTCATGCGCAGGCCATCGGCCGGGTTCTGGTGCACGAACCCCCAGTCGGTGCGCATGAGGAAGCGACGTTCGGCCTCGCCCATATGGTAGAGTTCGCGGTACTGGCCGTCGCGCATGTGGTAGTCGACGCTGCCGGTCGTCGGCATCAGCCGGGTGGACAGGCAGTTGAGAAGCGTCGTCTTGCCCGAGCCGCTTTCGCCGACAATGGCGAGCACTTCGCCGGGCCAGAGATCGAAGGAGACGTCTGAGCAGCCGATGCGACTGCCGTAGAACTTGGAGAGGTTCCGAACTTTCAGAAGCGGCTGGTCGCTCATTCTGCGGCCTCCTTGTTCTGGGCGAGCCTTTCGCCGACATGGCCTTCGGCCTGGCGCGTCTCGCAGTGGTCGGTATCCGAGCAGACGAACATCCGCCCACCCTTGTCGTCGAGCACCACTTCGTCGAGATAAACGTGTGTGGCGCCGCAGAGCGCGCAGGGCTTATCGAAGGTCTGGATCTCGAAGGGGTGATCCTCGAAGTCGAGGCTGACGACGTCGGTATAGGGCGGGACCGCATAGATGCGCTTTTCACGGCCGGCGCCGAAGAGCTGCAGGGCTTCCGACATGTGCATCTTCGGATTGTCGAACTTCGGGGTCGGGGAGGGGTCCATCACATAACGGCCCTCGACCTTGACCGGATAGGCATAGGTCGTGGCGATGCGGCCGTGTTTGGCGATATCCTCGTAGAGCTTCACATGCATGAGGCCGTATTCCTCCAGCGCATGCATCTTGCGCGTCTCGGTCTCGCGCGGCTCGAGGAAGCGCAAGGGTTCGGGGATCGGCACCTGGTAGACCAGAACCTGACCTTCCCTCAGCTTCTCCTCCGGAATGCGGTGGCGCGTCTGGATGATCGTCGCTTCGTTGGTCTTCGTGGACACCGCAACCTCGGCGACCTTCTGGAAGAAGGCGCGGATCGACACGGCATTGGTCGTGTCGTCGGCGCCCTGGTCGATCACCTTCAGCGTGTCCTCAGGTCCGATGATCGAGGCGGTCACCTGCACGCCGCCAGTGCCCCAGCCATAAGGCATGGGCATCTCACGGCTGGCGAACGGTACCTGATAACCCGGAATGGCGATCGCTTTGAGGATCGCCCGGCGGATCATGCGTTTCGTCTGTTCGTCCAGATAGGCGAAGTTGTAGGTGGCGAGTTCTGTTGTTTCGGTAGCCGGCGCGTTCATTCTGCGGCCTCCTTCAGATCGGTTTGTTCAATGCGGCTCGCCTCGTGTTTGGCCCGCATGCGGCGGACGAGATCGAGCTCAGCCTGGAAGTCGACGTAATGCGGCAGCTTGAGGTGCTCGACGAAACCGGTCGCCTGGACGTTGTCACAATGGGAGATGACGAATTCCTCGTCCTGCGCGGGCGCTACGACGTCCTCACCGAATTCCTGGGTTCTGAGCGCCCGGTCAACGAGCGACATCGACATGGCCTTGCGTTCGCTTTGGCCGAAGACGAGACCGTAACCGCGGGTGAATTGCGGCGGGGCCTTGGCCGAACCCTTGAACTGGTTGACCATCTGGCATTCCGTGACGCGGATTTCGCCGAGCGAGACACAGAAGCCCAGTTCTGGCACGTCAAACTCGATCTCGACGAGACCCATGCGGATTTCGCCGACGAATGGATGGGTGCGACCATAGCCGCGCTGGGTCGAATAACCGAGGGCCAGCAGGAAGCCCTCGTCGCCACGGGCCAGCGCCTGGAGACGCAGGTCGCGGGGCATCGGAAATTCCATCGGCTCGCGGGTGATGTCGCCGGCGACGTGATCCTCGGGCATCTCGCCGTCCGGCTCGATCAGGCCCTCGCCGTCGAGGATATCGGAGACCCGCATGACCGCCACACAGGCATCCTCGCGCAATTCCGGGGCGGCGACGTCCTGATCTTCGAGCAGGGAGGGATCGAGTAGACGGTGAGTGTAGTCGAAGGTCGGCCCGAGCAGCTGGCCGCCGGGTAGATCCTTGTAGGTGGCAGATACACGACGCTCGACACGCATGGCTCCTGTTTCGATCGGTCGCGAGGTGCCGAAACGGGGAAGGGTGGTGCGGTAGGCACGCAAGAGAAAGATCCCCTCAATCATGTCGCCCCGCGCCTGTTTCAGCGCGAGCGCTGCCAGCTTGCAGTCATAGAGCGAGGCTTCGGCCATCACCCGGTCGACCGAAAGGCCGAACTGCGCCACGATCTGGTCGATGGTAACAGAGGGGAGCTTCCGATCGCCACGACGGCGGTCGGCGAGCAGACGATGGGCGTTGGCGATGGCCTTTTCGCCACCCTTGACGGCAACATACATGGCTCAGGCCTCCATCTGGCTGATCTGGGTGGTACGGGGCAGGGCGAGGAACTCGCGGCCGGAGGCCAGCACGAGATCGACACCACGCGGGAAGAGCGCCCGGTTATCCATCCATTGACGCAGGAATGTCTCCGCCAGGCCCTTCGGCGCAATTGCGGATGTATCGCGGATGCCAGGGCCGGATAGCTGGAGGACAGGACCGCCGATCAGGCTCTGCACCTCCACAATCAGCGTCGTCGAGCGATCCGGATACTCCTGGCTGCCGAGCGCAAATTGCGCCAGCGACGGCACAATCGTGCCTGCGTCGACAAAGGCGAACTTTGCCTCGGCCTTCTCTGAGGTGAGTGGCGCGCCGGTGTGGAAGCTGATCCAGCCGGGCAAAGCAGACTTCGACAGCGCCGTGCTCAGCCAGACGGGCGTATCGTGATCGCAGAGCGTCAGAAGAATTGCGCCGGCCGCAGCGCCAAGCGGGGAGGGCGGTGCAACCTGCGGCAATGCAGACCCTATAGTTCCCGGACGCGCCATGGCGCCCATGACGGCACGGAACACCGTCTGGGCATTGAAAACGGCATCGGCAAAACCGCCGACAAGGCTCTCATTCGTATGGGTCATCAGTCTTCTCCCCTGACCATTGTGAAGAAGTCCACCTTGGTGGCGGCTGTCTCGTTGCGGGTCTGCAGCGCCTCTTCGACCACACGGTCCGCGAGCGCGGCAAAGAGACCCGCATCGAGTGCAGTGCGGGCTCTCTCCTCCTGGGCGATGGCATCGATGATGGCCGCGAGTGTCACAGCCTTGCGGTCAGTTCCCAGTCGGTAGCCATGGCCGATCCGGCCATCGGCGAGGCGAATGCTTGCACGGCTCATGGTGGCCTCGCCGAGGTTGAATGGCGCGCCGCCCCCACCGATCCGACCACGGATCATCACAAGACCCGTGTCCGGACCGCGGAGCAAGACATGGTCCGGCAGGCCGCCGTGGTCTTTGATCGCGCTCTCCATTTCATCACGCGTTGCGCGGGCGAGAAGGTCAACGATGCGCTTTCGGTCCGGCATCTTAGACGCTACAGTCTGCGGGGCTCTGTCCATGGACCATCCTCAAACACGTCTATTAATATAGACAACCATACAAGTTAGTGTATGTTTAGACGCAGCGCGTGACAAGGGTATGACAGGGGCAGGTAGACCGTGATTCAGAAACAGAAGGGCGTCTCGCTCTGGCGTCAGATCTCCGACAGAATCCGCGCGAATATTGCAGCCGGCCTTTATGATGCCTCCGGCATGCTGCCGGCTGAAACCATGCTGGCACAGGAATTCGGGGTCAACCGGCACACTGTCCGGGCAGCGCTGGCGGCTCTTGCGCAGGAAGGCATCGTCCGGGCGTCGCAAGGGCGCGGCACCATGATCGAACGCCGCGACAAGTTTGATTTTCCGATCGGGAAGCGCACGCGGTTTACTGAAGGTATCGGCGACCAAGCACGGGATCTGAAAGGTGTGCTCTTGTCGGCGCAGTTGGAGCCTGGCTCCAGCGAGGTGCGCCACCGCCTCGGCCTGGAACCCGGCGACATAGTGGTGAAGCTCGACGGCATGCGCCTCGCCGATGGACGCGCCGTATCCCGTTCAACCATGTGGTTCCCGTGCGACCGGTTCACCGGCATCGATGTCGCCTTCTCGGAGACCGGCTCGATCACGAAAGCGCTCGCCCGGTTCGGCATCGACGACTATCTGCGTGAATATACAGAAATTTCCGCCGTGCATGCGGAGCCCGAGGACGTGGCGAGTCTTGAGCTGACGCCAGGGGCCATTGTGCTCGTCACGCACGCACTCAACACCGATACGGCCGGCCGCCCCATCCAATATGCGATCACGCGTTTTCCGGCAGACAGGGTTCAGTTCACCATCCGCAGCTGACTGCTCAAAGAACGCGAGGGGCTACGCATCTCTCAACACCCTCGCCGGTTGAGCGCGATGGAATAGACGCTGGTCGAGGCGGTGATGAACAGCACGTGTTTGTGCCGCCCGCCAAAGCAGACATTCGAAACCGTCTGCGGCACGAAGATCTTGCCGAGAAGGCGGCCATCCGGGGCGATGCAGTGCACGCCGTCACCGGCCGAGGACCAGAGGTTGCCGTCCTGATCGACCCGCATACCATCGGCGCAACCAGGTGCGATCGCGTGAATTACATCGCCACCTGACAAAGACCAGTCTGACCCGACATCGAAAACACGGATATGCCGCGTATCCTGGGTGAAGATGCGGCCGGTATCGGCGACGTAAAGTCGCTTTTCGTCGGGGCTGAAGCAAAGCCCGTTCGGGCCGTTGAAGTCGGTCAGGACAGCCTTGATCGAGCCATCGGGATCGACGCGGTAGACATTGCAGGGCAGCTCCTGCTCGGACTTCGTCCCCTCGTAATCCATCGAGATGCCATAGTGGGGATCGGAGAACCAGATCGCACCATCCGAGGCGACGATGACATCGTTGGGCGAGTTTAGCCGTTTTCCCTCAAAGCTGTCCGCGATGACGGTAATCGATCCGTCGATCTCGGTGCGGGTGACGCGCCGCCCGCCATGTTCGCAGGTGACCAAGCGGCCCTGCCGGTCGCGGGTATTGCCGTTCGAGAAATTGGAAGGGGAGCGGAACACGCTCGTGCCAACGTCGGGTATCCAGCGATACATGCGGTTGTTCGGTATGTCGGAAAAGATCAAGCAGTTCAGGTCACCGAACCAGACGGGACCTTCGACCCAGTCGAAGCCGCTCGCGATTTCCTTGACGGGCGCGTTACCCAGTACATAGGTAGCAAAGATCGGATCGACGACTTCGAAGAATGCCATTGCGATTGCCTCCCGCATGCGTCCATGGTGTGATATCGATAACATAAACGGTTTTTGCCGCAAGCAGGAGAGTGACCGAGATGAGCTTTACACAGGACAGCGCCCGCCTGACGGATGCCGGCGTGCTCGCCATGCAGTCGGCTGCGATCGAGGCCGCATCCGGCATGGAGCAACCGCAATGCATCGTCATCGTCGATGCGAGTGGCGTCGTCTTGAGTTCCTTCCGGATGGTTGGATCACGTTTCCTGTCGTTGAAAAGTGCGCTGGCCAAGGCACGCACGGCCGCCTCGATCAACGGTCCGAGTGCCAGCATTCCAGAGCATGCCCGTCTGCTGATCGCCGGAGCCACGCAAGGGGAAGTCACGGGCCTGAAAGGCGGACTTCCGATCCGCATCAAAGGTGTGCTTGTCGGCGCCATCGGCGTCGGCTCCGGCTCTGGCGAGCAGGACGAGGTGGTCGCTCAGGCGGCGCTGGCTGCAATCGGCGCCGAAGCCGTTTGATTTCCATCCTCTGAAGCATTGGAGGCGGCGGGACAGGCAGGTCTCGCCGCATCGATTTCTTATAAGCCCTTGTTCACGCCGCCGAAAAGGTGATCTGCGCCTTCATCGCCCGGCTGCGATCCGAGGCGATCTCGAAGGCCGAGATGGCGTCGGAAAGCGGCACGGTATGGGTGATCAGCGGTTTCACATCGATCAGCCCCTTGCGCATCAGTTCGACCCCTGTCGCAAACTCCTCGTGGAAGCGGAAGGAGCCGCGCAGCTCCAGCTCCTTGGAGGTGATCGCCATCATCGGCAGGTTCATGTCTCCGCCGAGACCGAGCTGGACGATGACGCCGCGCGGGCGGAGCGCCGCAATGCCGCCGGAAAGTGCTGCAGCTGCGCCCGAGCATTCATAGAGCACATCGAATGTGCCCTTGTCAGCCGAATAGGCGGCCAGGGCTTCCGGCTCGTCTTTCGTATTGATCACCCGGTCGGCCCCGGCGGCCTTCGCTATGGCAAGCGTAAAGTCGGAGAGATCGGTGGCAACGATTTCCTTCGCACCCGCCCGTCTGGCGGACAGGATCGACAGGACGCCGATCGGACCGCAGCCCGTGACCAGCACGCGCTTGCCCAGCATCTCGCCGGCGCGGCGTGTCGCATGCAGCGTGACCGCCAGCGGTTCGGCCATGGCCGCTTCGCCGGCCGATAGGCCATCGGCCGCGACGCACTGGATGGCATCGGCGACCAGGCTTTCGCGAAAGGCCCCCTGGATATGGGGGAAGGGCATGGCACTGCCATAGAAGCGCATGTTGAGGCACTGATTGTGCAGGCCCTCCTGGCAGTAACGGCAGCTGCGACAGGGCCGGGACGGGGAGACGGCCACCAGCTGGCCGACCTCGGGCGCCGTCACGCCTGCGCCAAGCTCCTCGACGATAGCGGACACTTCGTGCCCAAGGATCATCGGCTCCTTCAGACGGACAGCGCCGAAGCCGCCGTGATTGTAGTAATGCAGGTCACTGCCGCAGATCCCGCCGGTGGCGAGCCGCAGGCGGACTTCACCAATACCCGGGGCGGTGTCGGATGTTTCCTCGATGCGGACATCCTTGGCAGCATGGGCGACGATGGCTCTCATCTGACAGCTCCTTACAGAACAGGCGTCGGCAGGGGATTGCCGGCGAAATGGGCGGTCAGGTTGTCGCGCACGAGCTGACCCATCGCCTTGCGGGTCTCGATCGTGCCCGAGGCGTGGTGCGGCTGAACGAGCACGTTGTCGAGCTTCAGGAAGCGCGGGTTGAGCTTCGGTTCGCCTTCGAAGACGTCGAGCGCGGCCGATCCCAGGCTACCGCTTTCCAAAGCGTCCAGGAGAGCCTCTTCGTCGATGTTCGAAGCGCGGGAAATGTTGATCAGCATGCCCTCAGACCCGAGTGCGGCAATGACCTCGCGCCCGACGATGTGACGCGTGTCCGCAGAGGCGGCGAGCGTGACGAAGAGGAAGTCAGAGCGCTCGGCGAGCTTCACCGGATCGGCAATGAACTCCATGCCCTCCGCAAACGACTTCGGCCCGACATCGCTATAGGCGATCTCCATGTCGAAACCCTTGAGGCGCTTGGCAACCTCAAAGCCGATGCGGCCAAGACCGAGCACACCGGCGCGGCGTCCCCAGACGCGGCGCTTGAGCGGATAGAGACCCTTCGCAGCCCAGCTGCCGTCCTTCACCCAGGTCTCCGCGCCAATCATGCCACGGGAATGGCAGAGCATCATCGCGACGCCGAGATCGGCGACGTCATTGGTCAAGACGTCAGGCGTGTTGGTCACGCGGATGCCGCGCTCACGGCAGGCTGCGAGGTCGACCGCATCGAAGCCGACGCCATAGACGGAGATGATCTCCAGGTTGGGGCAGGCTTCGATCATGGCGCGGTTGGCGCCGAGTTCGCCACGGGTCGCAATGCCCCGGATCTCCGACCCAACCTTTGCAAGGAAACCGGCCTTGTCTTCTGCCTCGAAATAGCGATGGACGGCGAAGGCTCCGTTCAGAGGCTCCTCGTCCCATTGCGGGTAGGGACCTATCTGCAGAATACTGGGTTTCGTCATTGTCGGCTCCTCCCGGTGAAATGGCTTGACAGTTTATGTTATCGATAACATAACCGTGGTCACAGGTGCTTGTCGAGACAAAATGTGGAGGAAACCATGTCGCTCAAACTTTTCGATCTGAACGGTCGTCGTGCGCTGGTCACCGGCTCGTCACAGGGCATCGGCCTTGCACTCGCCAAAGGGCTCAGCGATGCCGGAGCTGAGATCGTGCTCAACGGCCGCGATCCGGCCAAACTTGCCGAGGCATCCTCGCAGTTTGCAAAACCCGTACAAATCCTGACTTTCGATGTGACAGACCATGCGGCCGCCCGCAGCGCAATCGACGGTTTTGAAGCTGAGCACGGCGCGATCGATATTCTCGTCAACAATGCCGGCATGCAGCATCGCGGGCCGCTCGAAGAGTTCCCTCAGGACGCATTCGACCGTCTGCTGAAAACCAACATCTCCAGCGTCTTCAATGTTGGCCAGGCTGCAGCCCGCCACATGATCAAGCGCGGTCGCGGCAAGATCATCAACATCGCCAGCGTCCAGACGGCGCTGGCCCGCCCCTCGATCGCGCCCTACACGGCTACCAAGGGCGCCGTCGGCAACCTGACCAAGGGCATGGCGACCGACTGGGCTAAACACGGCCTGCAATGCAATGCGATAGCACCGGGCTATTTCGACACGCCGCTGAATGCCGCCCTCGTCGCCGATCCGGAGTTCTCCGCCTGGCTGCAGAGGCGCACTCCCGCCGGACGCTGGGGCAAGGTTGAAGAACTGGTCGGCGCCTGCATCTTCCTGTCGTCGGACGCGTCCACCTTCGTCAACGGCCATACCCTTTATGTCGACGGCGGCATCACGGTCTCGCTGTGAGATGGTGAGGAACCGCAAGATCATCGTGATGGGTGTTGCCGGAAGCGGAAAATCGTCGGTGGGTGCAGCCCTTGGTGCCGCCATGGGCGCGCCTTACCTCGACGGCGACGACCTGCATTCGGCCGAGAACATCGCCAAGATGAGTGCGGGCATTGCGCTGACCGACGACGATCGCTGGCCCTGGCTGACAAAAATCGGCGAAACGCTGACCGGACATCCCGGCACGATCCTGATTGGCTGTTCGGCGCTCAAACGCACCTATCGCGATCTGATCCGAAAGACCGCAGAGAGACCTGTCACCTTCATCCATTGTGCCGGCAGCCGGTCGCTGATTGCCGAACGCATGGCGAAACGGCCGGGGCATTTCATGCCAATGTCATTGCTCGACAGCCAGTTTGCAGCACTTGAACTACCAGGCGCCGACGAAGACGCGATCACGCTGAATATCGCAGCGCCGCTTCTCGATCTCGTGGCCAAGGCGATGACGCAATTATTGGAGGACAGGACATGACCCTGAAGGTTGCCCTGATCGGGGCTGGTGCCATGGGCGGCGCGATCGGTACGCGGCTGGTGAAGACCGGCAATGCCCTGACCGTTTTCGATCTGGATCCGGAGAAGGTCGCCGCGCTGACGGCGCTTGGGGCGACATCCGCCGCCTCTGCCGCCGAAGCGGCCTCCGTGTCCGACTATGTGATCCTCAGCCTCAACGCCCCGAGGATCGTACGGGCCGCCGTGCTTGGCACAGGCGGCGTGGCCGATGGCGCACGTGCCGGGACATTGATCATCGACATGTCCTCGATCGATCCGGATGCGACGAAAGACATTGCGGCAGATGCGGCGGAACGCGGACTGCGCTGGGTGGACAGCCCGCTCTCCGGCGGCGCGCCCAAGGCGCTCACCGGCCAGCTCACCCTGATGGCCGGCGGCAGCGAGAAGGACGTGGCGGATGCCCATGTCGTGCTGAAGCACGTCGCCAGCAACTACACCCATATGGGTCCAGTTGGCGCCGGCCAGACGACCAAGCTGATCAACCAAGTGCTGTGCGGTCTGAACTTCCTCGCCGTCGCGGAAGCCACACAATTGGCGCTCGATGCCGGCGTCGATGCCGCCAAGATTCCACAAGCGCTGAAGGGTGGCCGGGCCGATAGCGCGATCCTTCAGGAATACATGCCGCGTTACGTCGCCCGCGATTATCGCCGGACGGGGCGGATCGACAACATGGTCAAGGACCTGAACGGCGCCCAGGACCTGGCGCGCCGGACGAATACGACGATGCCGCTGACGGCCGTCTGCGCCGAGGTTCACCGCATGCTGACCGCCGCCGGCCTTGGTGGCGAGGACCAGGCGGCATTGATGGAATATTTCAAGGGAGCGAGGAGCAAGTTGGAGCCATGATCACACGTTACGCCCTGTTCGAAGGGACCATCAAACCGGGCCAGACGGAGGCCTTTCGCGCCGCCGTGATGGCGGAGATCCTGCCGCGCTGGAAAGAGTTTCCGGGCGCACTTGATGTGCGGGTCTCATTTGCCGAAGCCCGCGACGATGGCGCACCGGAATATCCGATGATCCTCGCGATCAACTATCCGGATCTGGCCGCCGTCGACGCAGCCCTTGCGAGCCCTGTGCGCACCCAAGCCAGGGCTGCGACCGAAAGCGTGCTCGCACGCTTCTTCGACGGGCGCATCCATCATCACGTGACGCTCGCCAACGAGTTCACACTCTGAATCGAGCATCCCCATGCAGGCCGTAAACTGCCGCATGGGGATGACTAGGTCTCCCTTCTTGCATTGCTGAGGCAAACACGCTGTAGTGCCCTGATATCGATAACAAAGGGCGGATATGAGCCAGATTCGCAAGCCACCCACCATGGCGGATATTGCGCGGGTGACCGGTGTGTCTCCCATGACGGTCTCGCGCGCCTTCAAGACCGACAGCCTGATCAGTAAGGAAACGCGCGAAGCCATCCTGCAGGCGGCAGAAGAGCTTGGTTATGTCTTTGATTCCACCGCGTCGAACCTGCGCTCACAAAAGACCGATTTCGTCGCCGTCACCATTCCCTCGCTGAACAATGCCAACTTCGCCGATACGGTGGGCGGGCTCTCCGAGACGCTGGCTGCACGCAACATGCAGATCCTGCTTGGCTATACCAATTACGATATGGCGGAAGAGGAGCGGCTGATCGAGCAACTCTTGCGGCGTAAGCCCCAAGCCATTGTGGTGACTGGGGGCAAACACACGCCGCGCGGGCGCAAACTGCTGGAAAACGCTCATATCCCCGTCATTGAGACCTGGGATGCGCCGGCGGAACCGATAGGCCATTTCGTCGGCTTCTCCAATGCCGGGGTGGTGCGCGAGATGGTCGACCATTTCGTCCGGGCGGGTTACACCCGGATCGCCTTCATCGGCGGTGATGCCGGACGCGACACGCGCGGCAGCGATCGCCGTCACGGTTTCCTCGAGGCGATGAAAGCGCATGGGCTTGATACGTCGCGGCTGATTGCGGCCGGTCCACCACCAATTTCCATGCGCGAGGGGGCAAACGCCATGGCGCGGCTGATCGCCGATTATCCCGATACGGAAGCCGTCATCTGCGTCTCCGATCTGTCGGCCTATGGCGCACTCACCGAATGTCAACGCCGGGGCATTTCCGTTCCAGAGCAGATCGCCATCGGCGGGTTCGGCGCTTACGAAATCGGCAGCATCTGTGTGCCGACGCTCACCACCATCGATGCCCAGGCGCGCGAAATCGGCAGGCGTACAGGCGCCCTTCTCATCGACATTCTGAACGGCAGAGAAGATGTCGGCGACGTGCTCATCAAGCCGGAACTGATCGTGCGCGAAAGCACGCGCTGACCGAACGCACTCTCGGCTCCAGATCTCGACCAATACCGCCCGAAACGATAAAGGCGCGGGACATGCCCGCGCCTCATTCAATCTCAGTTCTGGACGGTCACTTGCCCCAGATCGCTTTGTAGGCGTCGCGGTAGCCGTTGTCAGGGTCGAACGTGTTCTTCGGCCCGCCGTCGAATTCGACGTTTGCCGTGGTGACAACATGGAGCGGCGAGACGTAGCCGGACCACTGTTCACCGGCGAGCGCACGGTTCAGTTCGTCGATCAGCTGCCAGCCCTGCAGGTTCAGCGGCTCGGCAACGGTGACCGACTGGAACTGCTTGGCGCGGATGCGCTGATAGGCGCCTTCCGAACCGTCACCGGCGGCCACACTCTTCGGCGCGCCGTCACCGGCGATGCCGGCTGCTGCGAGCGAGGGGCCCATGAAGTCGAAATAGATGTCGTTGATGGCGAGCGAGTGAGTCCATTTCTCACCATACTTCTGCAGAAGCGTGGTGGTGAGCTGCGGCATGCGCTGCGAGGTCTCGGCAATCGGCGTGTCGACATATTCGAGCACCGTACCACCGAGCTTTTCGATCTCCTCCTTCATGCGGTCGGCCTTGGCGATGGCGATTGCATAGGTCGAGTCTGTGAAGATGATGACGCCCGGCTTGCCGCCCGCATCGACATAAGCCCAGTTGGCCGCGGCCTTCGAGACTTCCATGGCGTCGGTGGTGACATTGGCGAAGACGCCGACTTCAGGAACCGGACCGACGGCGGGTGCCGCGTGCCAGGAGACCATCGGGATGCCGGCAGCCTTCGCCGCTTCCATCGCCGGTTTCTGCTCGACGGCGTCGAAGCCGTTGATGATGATACCGCTCGGCTTCAGCGTCATGGCCTGGCCAAAGGCGGCGGTGCGACCATCGATCGAACCGGCACTGTCGATCACAGTGACCGTCCAGCCGATCGCGGCTGCCGCTTCCTGGATACCGTTGGTGACGCCCAGGATCCCCCCATTCTTCATGTCGGCGGCAACGACGACGATGGACTTGCCCTCTTGCGCCTTGGGACCCGTTGTCGGGCCGTCCCATTTGTCGACCTTGGTGGCATATTTATCAACAATGGCCTGAGCGTCCGACATTGCATCGGCGAGTACCGGGCCGGCTGCCAGAATGGCGATGACAGTCGCGGCTGTGGTAGTCAGGAAGTCTCTGCGTTTCATGATGGTCTCCTCCCAATGAAACTCTGGTTGAACTTGGTCTCTTATTCCGGTTTGGCAGTCTGGACGGCGGCAGAGGCCGGCTTCATATCGGCGCGGGCGATCCCACGGCGGCGCTGGGCATAGCCGGCAATGCCGATGGCGATCAGCAGTGTGACGCCGTTGAACAATGGCTCGACAAAGAAGGAGCCACCGAGCTGCTGGATGCCGGCAATGCCGACGGCAAGGATAATGACGCCGGTCATCGTGCCCCAGACATTGACGCGGCCAGGCTTGATGGTGGTCGAACCGAGAAAGGCGCCGACCAGCGCCGGCAGCAGGTATTCGAGACCGACGCTCGCCTGGCCAATACGCAGCTTCGAGGCGAGCAGGACGCCGGCAACTGCCGAAAGCGTGCCCGAGACGATGAAGGCGGCGATGACGAAGCGGCGGACAGGGATGCCGTTCAAGGCAGCCGCCTTCGGATTGGCGCCGATGGCATAGACGTAGCGGCCGATCGGCGTGTATTCGAGGATGATCCACATCACGATGGCGAGTGCCAGCACATAGAAGCCGGTGATCGGCAGGCCGAACAGCATGGTGCCGTTCAGCGCATAGAAGCCCTCCGGAAGCACCCCAATCA
Organism: Rhizobium glycinendophyticum; assembly: GCF_006443685.1. Lineage (NCBI taxonomy): Bacteria > Pseudomonadati > Pseudomonadota > Alphaproteobacteria > Hyphomicrobiales > Rhizobiaceae > Peteryoungia > Peteryoungia glycinendophytica. Next base: position 178,247 of record NZ_VFYP01000004.1, read on the forward strand.
TCTGACGGCCGCCGGTGTGCCACAGCGCCAGAGCATAGATGACCGTGCCTGTTCCGAGCGTCGCGATGAAGCTGTCGATCTTCGCCACTTCGACAAGGACGCCGTTGAGGAAGCCGGTGGCGGCGCCCAGCAGCAGTACGACCAGCACGGCGACCGGCCAGGGGAAGCCGTACATCGTCTGCAGGCTGATCGCGAGGATATGCCAGAGCACGATGCCATAACCGATGGTGAGATCGATGCGACCTGCAGCCATCGGGATCATGGCTGCAAGCGACAAGATCGCAATGATCGTCTTGTTGGCGACGATGGAGCGCAGGTTCAAGACCGTCGGGAAGGTGTCCGGCAGAAGCAGCGAGAAGAATAGGATGAGCAACACGGTCAGGATGACGAGACCGTAAACGGGGGTGAGCCGTAGCCACTTGTCGGTCGTGCTCATGCCCTTCATCTCGGCCTTGGTCGGTTCAAGCGCTGTGGATTGGATCGAATTCATGGGCAAATCTCCCGGTCAGGCCGCTTCGGAAGCGGAGGCTGCGGCAATGACGGCCGTGGTTGTAAGAGCGGCACCGCTCAGTTCCCGGACGATCTGTCCGCGGGAAAAGACGAGGGCGCGATGGCAGATATGGGCGATTTCCTCGAAGTCGGTGGAGATGACGAGCACCGCCAGCCCTTCCTCGACGGCTCTTGCGATGAGGCGGTAGATATCGGCCTTGGCGCCGACATCGACACCGGCAGTCGGATCTTCAGCAATCAGCAGCTTGCGACCGGTCGACAGCCACCGCCCGACCACGACCTTCTGCTGGTTGCCACCCGAGAGCGCCTCGATGGCAAGCGACTGGTCATTGGGACGAAGCCCCACAGTTTCACCGAGGGCATGGGCAAGTTCCGCCTCGCGCTTGTGCGACATGAAGTTAAAGAGGGAACGACCGGACGCCTTTGGATTGATGAAGGTGTTTTCCCTAAGGCTGAGAGCCATTGCGACCGACTCCTCCGTGCGATCGCGAGCGATCAGGCCAATACCGGAGCGGACTGCCGAGACGGTGTCGGTGAGATCCGGGCTCGCGCCATGGATCTTGACCTCGCCAACCGACGGTTCGGCCCCGAACAGAGCCCGGCCGACCAGTTCCTGGCCGGCACCGCGCAGACCAACGAGGCCGAGCAACTCGCCTTTGCGTAGATCGAAGGAGACAGGACCTGCGCCCCGGCATTGAAGATTGCGCACCGTGACAAGCGGCGCACCGGCCACGCTGTCAGCCTTGGCGAACATCTGGTCCGCCTTGCGCCCGACGATCATGCGGATCAGTTCGTCGGAATTTGTGTCCTGGACGCGGGACTGGCCGACGAGGCGCCCGTCGCGCAGCACCGCGACACGGTCGGCGATGCGGAAAATCTCGTCCAGACGGTGAGACACATAAATCATCGCCACACCGCGCTCTTTCAACGGCCGGATCGCCTTGAACAGGCGTTCCACTTCGTCTGCAGGCAGGCTCGCTGTCGGCTCGTCCAAGACCAGCACGTCGGCCTCGACAGCCAGCGCCCGCGCAATGGCAACGAGCGACTTTTCCGTCCTCGTCAGGTCCTGAACGCGGGTTGACGGGTCGAAGTCGCAGCCGACCATTCGCAAGGCTTCGGCAGTGCGACGTTCCGTGCCACCCCAGTCGATCAACCGGTTGCGTATCGAAAAGCCTTGAGCCAAGCCGACATTTTCGCTGACCGTCATCCATTCGATCAGCCCCAGATCCTGGTGAATGAAGGCGACCGACTGACGAGTATTGGGCTTGGGCGGGCAGTGATTGTAAGGCTGTCCGCGAAACAGAATCTGGCCACCATCGGGCCTGTAGATCCCCGCAAGCGTCTTGATGAGTGTGGATTTGCCGGCTCCATTTTCTCCGAGAAGCGCGAGAATTTCCCCCTTGTGGAGATCGAGCGACACATCCGTCAGGGCCCTGGTGCCCCCAAATTCCTTCGAGACGTTCTGAAACGCCAGAAGCGGTTCGTCCTCCATTTGCTCCTCCCAAAGCCAACTTCAAAGGAGATTATGTTATCGATAACATGCCTGTCAAGCGGGATGACGGTCTGCTGAATTAAACCGCCTTGCCTCGGTGAGTTGGCGAAGGCCGTAAGGCACCGATCTCGGCCTCGTTCAGGTGCGTGTCAGCTTTCTGCGCCAGTGCTTCGCGCAACATGTACGCCGCTTAAGGAATTTGCATTGCCGACCTTGTTCAGATCCATCCCCCGACCCCGCATAAGCAGCGAATGGCTGAGCATTATCGTCTCCGCCTATCTGCTCGTATTCTTGAACGCTACCTTCTGGCACAAGTCGGCGACCTATCTGTCGGGTGAAACTTTCGCACTGGTCTGCCTCGCGATTGGTCTCTTCGCCGGCTTCGTCGCGATCCTCGTGACCTTTTCCGCTAAATACGTGATCAAGCCGGTCCTAATCTTCCTGATCCTGACCGCGACAACGTCGGCCTGGTTCATGGAACAGTTTGGCGTGGTGATCGACAGCGAGATGATCCGCAATGCGGCAGAAACGACTGGCCCGGAAGCCGGCCACCTGATTACACCGACCTTCCTTCTCCATGTCGCACTCTACGGGCTCCTGCCGTCGCTCCTGGTGATTTGGGTCGAGGTCAAGCATCGAACGCTGCTCCGTAAGGTTGTTCGGAACCTCGCGGTGATCGTGCCGGCCGTCCTCGTTCTGGCCGGGGCGGGCGCCTCGAACAGCGGCACGATCATCTTCAACATCCGGGAACACCGCGACTGGTTCCGCAGCCTGAATCCGATCTTTCCCATTGGCGCCGCCATCAGCTACGGCGTCAAATCGACGGAAGAGGCCAATATCAAAGCCGAACCGATCGGCCTCGACGCAAAAGTCACCGATGCCTTTGTGCCTGGGGCACGTAAACCCCGTGTCACGATCATCGTGGTCGGGGAAACGGCGCGGGCGCAAAACTTCCAGCTCGACGGCTACGAGCGCGAGACCAATCCGGAACTGTCCAAGCGCGATATCTTCTATTTCAAGGATACATCCAGTTGCGGTACGGCCACCGCGATTTCAGTGCCTTGCATGTTTTCCCGCTACACCCGCAGCCAGTATTCCCATGCCAAGGCGCTAGCGACGGAGAACCTCGTGGATGTGCTCGGGCATGCGGGCGTGCGAACAGAATGGTGGGACAACAACACCGGCGACAAGAATGTTGCCGACCGTATCGGCAGTCAGGACTTCTTCAAGATGAAGGATCCGCGCTATTGCACGAACGGTGAGTGTCTCGACGAGATCATGCTCGACAAGGTCGATGGCTGGCTCGATAGCGTGAAGGGCGATTCCGTCCTCATTCTCCACCAGCTCGGCAATCATGGCCCGGCCTATTATGCGCGCTACCCCGAGAAGTTCCGCAAGTTCATGCCCGACTGCCGCACCGTCGAATTCAAGGACTGCACGCCGGAAACCATCACCAACGCCTATGACAATGCGCTGCTTTACACCGACTTCATCTTGTCATCGATCATCGACAAGCTGAACGCGCGCGACGCTGATATAGACGCCTCGATGATATACATGTCGGACCACGGCGAATCGCTGGGTGAAAACGGGCTTTACCTGCACGGCACGCCCTATATGTTCGCGCCGAGCCAGCAGACCCACATCCCCTTCGTTCTTTGGCTGGGTTCGACGGCAAAGGCTGCTATCGACACCACCTGCCTCACCGAAAAAACGGCAGAGCCTGCATCGCATGACAATCTCTTCCACACCGTGCTCGGAATGATGCACGTCGAGACGGAGGTGCGAGACCCGACGCTGGATGTCGTGACGAATTGTAAACAGGCGGCAAGCTGAGCCGAGAGGGAGCGGTTCATCCCGCCCGACACGCCGGGGCTACAGCAGCGTATAATCCAAGCCCGGCCATAAGGAACTGACCCTGTAAGGTTCGATGATTTAAGGGCTGGGTCCTGTATTGAACAGGGCTCAGCCCTTTGAGTTTCAGCCTGTTGCGTTCGTTGTTGTAATAGGAGACGTCGTCCTCGACGCTGTCGCGCAGGCTGTCGATGCTCTCGAAGTGACCAGGATAAAATCACTTGGATTTGAGCGTGGCGAAGAAGCTTTCCATGGCGGCGCTGTCGAAGCAATTTCCCTTACGTGACATCTTTGAGCGATGTTGCGGCTTTCGAGCATTCGGTTGAGGCCGGGCGTCTGACACCGCCATCCCTGATCGAAATGCAGGATCGGCCTGTCTTTTTCATCGAGCGTGGTCAATGCCGTGCCGAGCACTTACCTCCGAGCAGCTCTGAACGCCACTACCGCAATACTCAACCACACTCAGCTCTAATGCCGTGCTGTACTTGGACATGCCCCCCGATGCCGGGTGTCCAACTTTTGTGGATCATTTAATGACGGCCGGGTTTTTTGATGTAGTAAGGATCACGGAAGAACGGCTACTCCATCTGAAGTAGGAATTCCGGTCGCTGGACCAAGGTGCTTTCAATCGGAAAGCCTGATGTCGAGAGGCCTGAAGCTGTGCGGATCAAACTGCGCGATCACGTGACGGCCTGTGCCATCCGTAGCGGCTGCCTCGTAGCATCCTTCCTCGGCCTTGATCGACCGGACCCGCCACCCATGCTCCTCAAGCTGTGCCTTTAAGGCCTCGCGCGGCCGCCAATCCGCCAGCGGGACTTCGCACGAGACTGAAGCGTGGACACTGTTCGCCGCAGCCGCTGCGATCATGAAAGTCGATATGAACCAATACATGGAGGAACCTTCTGGAGCCTTCCACCTACCACATGAACTCCAAACCTGACGGACACCTGAACCGCGGGAAGATTGCACCCAAACTGTCGGAAATCAGACGATCTGCTATCAAGCTGGATTGCTTCAGACTGGGCAACGCTGATTGCTGCTCAAAGCCTCCAGCCCGTTAACCCAGATATCTGCCCGATAGAATTTGTAATCGACAAAGAAACTTTTAAGCATATTATATTAAAATTCCCGACAAGGCGGCGGCAAACTAATGAACACATTTCTAATACTGCTATACGTGGTTGTCTGCGCGTTGCTGGCGACCCAGATCTACGTCGATGTCAAACGGACTTCGGAGGGTTGGAGCGTTGTCAATCGCCTCGGCATCCTTGCATGTTTGATTTGGCCTCCAATACTGCTGGTCGTTTCAATTATGTCATTGGCGTTTCATGCATTTCCTGCACTTCAAAGTTGGAGCTCGGAGGCTGAAAGGTGATCTGAGTTTGGATGAGTGCCGGCTTCCTGCAATCTTGTCAGATTGATTATTCAACGGGTTAGTTCGATCCGAGCTTATGCTACTCGTCGTCCCAGTAGGGCCGAAGTTTGCACGGCGTGTCGCAATGCCGGCCCGGAAAAATATGCAAAGCCCGGCTGAGCTATTTTTCGCTGACAGCTAGGGTGCACAGCTCTACAACTTTGGCCGCAAGCTGCACGGTGTGTTCACGAGCCTGGCAAAACCAAATTCCCTGCCGCGCCCGCGTGCGCAACGCACAAGTAGTTGCCCTTGATCCCCCCAGCCACTCCGACTTGAGTAACCTTCGCGCCTCGGCGCAATAAACTCTTGTGAACGATCCGCGCCTGGACCTGATCTGGCCATTGGCGTGCACATCTGGTCGGCTCCGCCCCGTCTATTGAACCTCAACCGTGAACTCTAGAGAGGTAACTGACTAGACCTGCCCGTAAGCCGACGGGCATTCGCGCGTTTCCCATTAGCTTGCCGTCGCTTCACCCTCTTCCACAACGCGTCTGAGACGATACGCAGTTCTGGAATCTCCTGCACGATATGCTGTTCTGGCGAGTTTAGCCGGGACACCCGGCGTTCGCTTACCGGGTTCTTTCGGTATACGAACCTATTGAACACCAAGCGGCCAATGTACAACTCATTGTTCAAAATCCCGGTCCCTCTTCGCCGGTGGCCTCTGATCGCCGTTCCTCGCCAAGCCTGCCCGCGAGGGCCAACTACACCTTTCTTGTTGAGTTCGTCGGCGATTGCGTCTGGACTAGAGCCCTTTGCATACTGTTCGAAAATCCAAACAATGACATTGGCTTCGTCGGGATTGATGTTTCTCAGGCCACGAATAGGCTCGCCGTCTGCTCCAAGTACCTTTTTGATCACGTAGCCGTAGCAAATGCCGCCGGGCACTCGTCCCTTTTTTGCTACCGTCTTCATCCCTTCTCTTGTGCGATATCGGACCTGCTCCAGCATTTCGCTGTTGAGGACGGCCCGAAGGCCAAGCTCCATTGACGACACCTGCGAGCTACCATGAACGGTCCAGAGCTCGACCTCATGAAAGTGCAGTAACTTCAGCACTTTGGCGCTGTGTTCGAAGTCTCGCGATAGCCGATCAAGCGTCAGGCAGAGAAGGACCTCGAATGAGCCATCTCGCGCCCCCTGCAAGGTTGCCTGAAGACCTGGCCTTGTATCGAAGCTAACGCCGCTTACCCCTGCATCTACAAATGTCTGACAGAGTGTCCACCCACGCTCCAAAACAAATGGCGTTGCCAAATCGATCTGGGTTTCAATGGACGCAGGGTTCTGCTGATCTGTTGAGTAACGCGCGTATATGACCACTCTCTTGCACATATCGGCCTCCGAAAGACGATGGAGGTCTACGGTATCGCGAACTATAGGCTCAGTTTTTGGCGGAGAACACGCTCATTGTGGGGCAAGACAAGGAGACAACAGCGCTTACCATCAAGCGCCTTAGACTTTTCAGATAGACCGAGCCGGCTCTGGCCATCCGCCAGCACGCCAATGTTACATAGCGTCGCCTAAACTAACTGCGACTAACACTTTTGTCAGTAGATCGAAGCTGGATGCCCCGGCAAAGCTCCTCGCACCACCACAGCAGGGGAGATTTGCTCGATGCGCATCGTCGCGATCACGAAGCCAAAGAACGAACCGGAACACTGCCTCATTCACGAGATGCAACGTCTCCGCGCCCGGGTTTTCTGCGGCAGACTGGCTTGGAACGTGCCTTGCACATCCGGGCTCGAGGTAGACAGCTTCGATGAGCTGAACCCGACTTATATTCTTTGCCTCGACTGTTCAGATGCAGTGATAGGATGTGCGCGCCTCTTGCCCGCGACAAACGGCACGATGTTGGAGAAGGTGTTTCCGCAGCTCCTAGAAAACGCGCATTTGCGAACTCATGCCCGCATGATCGAAAGTTCTCGATTTTGCGTGGATACGAAAGCCGCTGGAAAGCAACAACAGGCGGGCCTTCACACAGCGACGCTCGCGATGTTCGCCGGTATTGTCGAGTGGAGCATACTTAATGGGTACTCCGAGGTCGTGACCGCAACGGACGTCCGGTTGGAGCGTATCCTTCGTCGCGCTGGCTGGCCGCTAAAGCGCCTAGGCTCACCCGTCCAAATCAATGAGACGCGAAGTATCGCCGGAGTGCTTCCCGCAAACTGGGAGAGCTTCGATCGCCTTCGCCCCGGCATCTATTCGTCAAACCTGCCAATCTCCAAAAAGGAGGTGGTCTGATCATGCTCGGCACCCAAAACCGTTCACTTCCCCGCCTCGTCAGCAAACTGCAGAACGCGTTGGGAGATCAACTTTGTATTGCGCTCGAAGACCCCGGTGTCGTTGAGATCATGCTGAACCCTGACGGTCGGCTGTTCATCGAAAGGCTCGGTCACGGAATGGCCGCAGCAGGAGAGATGACACGGTCTGCGGCAGAAACCGTCATCGGCAGCGTCGCTCATGTTCTGAACTCCGAGGTCGATGATGATCGCCCGATCGTTTCAGGCGAACTGCCAATCGGGGGGCACCGCTTTGAAGGACTACTCCCTCCCGTCGTTTCAGGCCCGTCTTTCACCATCCGCCGTCGAGCGTCGCGCCTCATACCGCTCGACGACTATGTGTCCAGTAATGTGATGACCGCAAAGCATGCCGACGTCATTCGAAGTGCAATTGCTTCGAAGCTCAATATCCTGGTTGCCGGCGGCACGGGATCGGGCAAGACCACGCTGACAAACGCCATCATCGCCGAGATCGTTGCGAGTTCCCCCGATGACCGTTTGGTCATTTTGGAAGACACCGCTGAGATTCAATGCGCCGCGCACAACGCAGTAAGCCTGCACACCAGCGACGCCGTCGACATGTCGCGTCTCTTGAAAAGCACGATGCGCTTGAGACCAGATCGGATCATCGTCGGCGAGGTTCGCGACGGCGCAGCACTGACTATGCTCAAGGCCTGGAACACGGGACACCCCGGCGGGGTCGCAACAATCCATGCAAACAGCGCACGATCGGCGTTGCAGCGCTTAGAACAGCTAACAGCCGAGGCCAGTCATCAACCGATGCAGGCAGTCATCGGAGATGCGGTCGATCTTATCATTTCTATCGAACGAACGGCCAAAGGACGCCAGGTCAATGAGATCCGTCATGTGACCCGCTTTGCCGGGGGGCAGTACCTAACTGAAGCTTATGCCGAGGACAGCCGCGATGCAGCTTGAGAAGTCAGCCCTAACCATTGCGGCTATTGCTATCGCAGCGATCGCCGTTGCATCACCAACTTTTGCCAGTTCAGGCGGAAGCCTTCCCTGGGAAGGACCACTTGAGCAGATCCAGGAGTCCATCACTGGTCCGGTTGCGGGCTATATCGCACTTGCCGCAGTCGCCATTGCCGGAGGCATGCTCATCTTCGGTGGTGAGCTCAACGACTTCGCTCGCAGACTGGTCTACGTAGTGCTGGTCGCCGGCATTTTACTTGGCGCAACAACGATTGTCGGTCTCTTCGGCGCGACAGGCGCCTCGATTGGCGTCACGGCCGAGCAGATTATTGGGCCTGATCAGAGCAGAGAACGGGAGGGGGCGCTATGAGCCTTCACCGCAATCGTATCCATCGTGCGCTGTCCCGACCGAACCTCTTGATGGGTGCCGACCGTGAGCTGGTGTTGATCACTGCGCTTGCGGCCGTGATCCTGATCTTCGTGGTGCTGACGGTCTATTCGGCGCTCTTTGGCGTGGCCGTCTGGATCGTCATCCTTGGTCTGCTTCGCATGATGGCCAAATCCGACCCGCTAATGCGGCAGGTCTATGCCCGTCACATTTCCTACAAATCCCACTACCGGCCGACGGCCGCACCGTGGCGCAAGTACTAGAGCTGTCCAATGGCTGCCCTCAAACGTTTCCGCGCGACCGGTCCATCTTTCGCTGATCTTGTTCCCTATGCCGGCCTTGTAGACAACGGCGTACTACTCCTGAAGGACGGCAGCCTCATGGCTGGCTGGTATTTTGCCGGTCCTGACTCCGAAAGCGCCACCGACCTCGAACGCAACGAGCTGTCCCGACAGATCAATGCAATCCTGTCGCGTCTGGGGACGGGCTGGATGATCCAGGTCGAAGCCATCCGGGTGCCGACGGTTGAGTATCCCACGCCATATCAGTGCCATTTCCCTGACCCGGTCACACGCGCGATCGATGCCGAGCGCCGGACCCATTTCAGGCGTGAGCAGGGGCATTTCGAGAGCAAGCATGCGATCATTCTTACCTACCGGCCGCTTGACTCGAAGAAGACCGCGTTCACCAAATACATCTACTCGGACGGAGAAAGCCGGAAGAAATCCTATGCGGACACAGTGCTATCAGTGTTTCGAAACGCGATCCGGGAAATTGAACAGTATCTGGCCAACACCCTCTCGATCACCCGCATGCTGACCCGCGAGGTCCGTGAAAGCGGAGGAGCGCGTCTCGCACGCTACGACGACCTCCTGCAGTTCGTCCGCTTTTGCATCACCGGTGAGAGCCATCCAGTCCGCTTGCCCGAGGTGCCGATGTATCTCGACTGGCTCGCGACGGCGGAGCTGGAGCATGGCCTGACGCCGAAGGTTGAGAACCGGTTCCTCGCGGTTGTCGCCATCGATGGCCTGCCGGCCGAGAGCTGGCCCGGCATCCTCAATAATCTCGACTTGATGCCGCTGACCTACCGGTGGTCATCGCGGTTCATTTTCCTTGATGCGGAAGAGGCGCGGCAGAAGCTTGAACGCACGCGAAAGAAATGGCAGCAGAAAGTGCGGCCTTTCTTCGACCAGCTCTTCCAGACGCAGAGCAGATCGCTCGATCAAGATGCCATGACCATGGTTGCCGAGACCGAGGACGCCATCGCTCAGGCGTCGTCCCAGCTTGTCGCTTACGGCTATTACACTCCGGTCGTGATCCTGTTCGATGAGGACCGCGACGCCCTGCAGGAGAAGGCGGAGGCCATCCGTCGGCTGGTCCAAGCAGAGGGGTTTGGAGCACGCGTCGAGACCCTGAACGCGACGGATGCGTTTCTCGGCAGCCTGCCGGGAAACTGGTACGCCAATATCCGTGAGCCGCTGATCAACACCAGGAACCTGGCGGATCTCGTCCCGCTGAACTCGGTATGGTCGGGCAATCCCGTGGCGCCGTGCCCATTCTATCCCCCGAACTCGCCGCCGTTGATGCAGGTTGCGTCGGGATCGACGCCGTTTCGCCTGAACCTGCATGTCGATGATGTCGGACATACCCTGATTTTCGGACCAACGGGCTCGGGCAAGTCGACCCTCCTCGCGCTGATCGCAGCACAATTCCGTCGTTACGAATTTGCCCAGATCTTTGCGTTCGACAAGGGTAACTCGCTCCTCCCCCTGACGCTTGCTGCCGGTGGCGATCACTACGAGATCGGCAACGACCAAAACGGGGAGGGGAGAGCACTGGCGTTCTGCCCTTTGTTCGATCTTTCGACCGATGGCGACCGGGCCTGGGCGACCGAGTGGATTGAAATGCTCGTCGCGCTGCAGGGCGTCACCATCAGACCTGATCACCGAAATGCGATATCCCGCCAGATCGAGCTGATGGCGACGGCACCTGGAAAGTCGCTGTCGGACTTTGTCAGCGGCGTGCAACTGCGCGAGATCAAGGATGCGCTCCATCACTATACCGTCGATGGCCCGATGGGTCAGCTTCTCGACGCGGAAGTGGACGGTGTGACGCTCCGGGCGTTTCAGTGCTTCGAGATCGAGCAGCTCATGAACATGGGCGAGCGTAATCTGGTGCCCGTCCTCACCTATCTCTTCCACCGGATCGAGAAGCGGCTGGACGGCTCGCCTAGTCTAATCCTCCTCGACGAAGCCTGGCTGATGCTCGGGCATCCGGTGTTTCGCGAGAAGATCCGGGAGTGGCTGAAGGTGCTGCGCAAAGCCAATTGCGCCGTCGTTCTGGCGACGCAATCCATGTCCGACGCTGAGCGCTCCGGCATCATCGACGTGCTGAAGGAATCCTGCCCAACCAAGATCTGCTTGCCGAATGGCGCTGCGCGCGAGCCGGGCACGCGGGAATTCTACGAGCGGATCGGGTTCAATGAGCGCCAGATCGAGATCGTCTCAAGCGCCATCCCCAAGCGCGAATATTACGTCGCCACGCCAGACGGACGGCGGCTCTTCGATATGTCACTCGGGCCGGTGGCACTGAGCTTTGTCGGCGCATCCGGAAAGGAAGACCTGAAGCGGATCCGCGCGCTGAAGGCGGAACACGGTCAGGACTGGCCGACCCATTGGCTTCAATCGAGAGGAGTTCACGATGACACGTCGCACCTCAATCTCCAGTAACTGGATCGTCGCAACGATGACCGCGGTAATCGCGCTTTACCCAGTTGCATCAGCCCATGCGGGATCTGCAACGGGCGCTGCCACTGAGTGGACGCAGCTTGCCAACAATGCGCAGCTCATCGACATTCTTAAGAGCTCGGGCCTGCAGGTCGACAACCAGCTGACGCAGATCACCCAGCTCACGGAACAGATCCAAAACCAGCTCAAGATCTATGAGAACATGCTGCAGAACACAGCGCAGCTCCCTGATCATATCTGGGGTCAGGTCGAAAGCGACCTCAACCGACTGCGCAGCATTGTCGATCAGGGGCAAAGCATCTCGTTTTCGATGGGCAATGCCGATGACGTCCTCCAGCAGCGGTTCAAGAGCTATGCGGATCTGAAAACCAATCTGCCGAACGCTGAATCCTTCTCGAGCACCTACCAATCCTGGTCGGACACAAACCGGGACACGATCGGCAGCACACTGAAGGCGGCGAGCCTGACCGCGGATCAGTTCGATACAGAGGAGGGCACGATGAGTTCGCTGCGATCCATATCGGAGTCGGCTGACGGCCAATTGAAGGCCCTCCAGGTCGGACACCAGATCGCCGCTCAGCAGGTTTCCCAGATGCAGAAACTGCGCGGCCTGGTTTCCCAGCAGATGACGATGATGGGGACGTGGCTGCAGACCGAGCAGACGGACAAGGACCTCGCGCAGGCGCGCCGTGAGGAATTCTTCAAGTCAACCGCGCCCTCCACATCAGGCGGTGAGAAGATGAAGGTGGAATGGTGAGAACAAAACTGATCCTTGCCATGGTCGTCGCAATCATCGCTCTCGGAGCAACGGGCCTCTGGTTCACGCTATCGGAGCGGCAGGAAGCGCAGCAGCGGCGCGAAAAGTTCTTCGGGTCGACGAAGGAGTATCCGACGTCGGGCGGCGAGAAGATGAAGATCGAGTGGTGATAGCATGCCCTTTGAGCTCAAAAAGATCAGGGGCATTGCGGTAATCGTCGCATCGATCCTCGTGTCATTCCAACCCGCGTTTGCGCAAGAGGGGTCGGTCCTGACAGCCCTTCAGAACGAAATCACCACCGCCGCCAAGGGTTGGGAGACCACCGTGATGGATGCGGCGAGATCCCTGTTCTGGATCCTTGCCGGGATCGAGATCGGCATTGCTGCCGTCTGGCTGGCACTTCAGGCCGCGTCGCTGGACAGCTGGTTCGCTGAACTGGTTCGACGCGTCATGTTTGTGGGCTTCTTCGCGTTTGTGCTCGCCCAGGGTCCGACCTTCGCGAAGGCGGTCGTCGATAGCCTGTTTCAGATCGGCGCTGGTGGAGGCACCGCTTCGCCAGCGGATGTCTTCAATGCGGGCTTGGCCGTTGCGACCAAGATGTCAGAGAAAGTGCAATTCGGGCTGTTCGAGGACAACGCGCTCGCAATCTCGGCGGCATTCGCGATGGTGGTGACGGTGATGGCATTCTCGCTTGTTGCCGCGATCTTCGTGTCCGTGATGGTCGAGATGTATCTCGGCCTACTCGCAGGCATGATCATGCTTGGCCTAGGAGGCTCATCCTTCACCAAGGATTTTGCCGTCCGTTATCTGGTCTATGCGTTCTCAGTTGGCATGAAGCTGATGGCACTGGTGATGATCTCGCGGATTGGATCTGAGGTTCTTATTGGTCTCGCGAACCAACCTGATATCGGGGATCAGTTCCAAACAGCTCTCGCGATCGCCGGCATCGCATTCGTCGTCTTTATCATCGCTATGTATGTCCCGAACATCATCCAAGGTGTCGTTCAAGGCGCGTCTGTCTCTGGCGGCATGGAAGCCATCCGGCATGGCGGGCAGGCCGCATCATTTGCGCTTGGCGCGGCATCTCTAGCCGCCGGCGCAGTCGGAGCCGGAGCCGCTGCAGCCCAATCCGCCCGAGCCGCGGGCTCCTCTGTGGCGGGCGCAGCACTGCGCGGTATGGGCGCCGGGATCGGATCAGCCGGGAAGGCGGCCGGCTCGGCCGCCAAGGAAAAGGCGATCGGTTCGCCCGGCGCCTATGCCGGTTCGATCATGGGGCTTGCCAACGCCAAGCTAGACCAGAGCCGCACCGGTCAAGCCGGCCCAAAGACGCCACCCGAACGAAACGACAAATAATCATCAGGAAGGCAAAAAGCGATGTCAGCAAACCGGCCACCCGACAGCCCTTACCTTGCCGCACGGCAGGAATGGACGGAACGATATGGATCTTATGTCCAGGCGGCGCGCGCATGGCGGATCGTCGGCATTCTCGGACTATCGATGGCCGTGATCGGCTTTACCTATGCCATGTATCTCAGCACGCAGGTCAAGCTGGTGCCCTACATCGTCGAGGTCGACAAGCTCGGCACCTCGGTCACGGCAGGCTTCCCCCAACAGATCGAGTATGCCGATGCGCGGGTCGTCCGCGCGACACTTGGCAACTTCATCACTAGCTTGAAGTCGATCACGCCGGATGCCGTGGTGCAAAAGCAATATATCGACCGGACCTATGCGCTTCTCAGGACATCCGATCCTTCGACCCAGAAGATCAATGCCTGGTTCCGCGGCAACTCGCCGTTCGAAAAGGCCAAGACATCGACCGTCGCCATCGAGGTCAACAATATCGTGGCGCTCTCCAACCAGACGTACCAGATCGACTGGACCGAATATGAGCGCGACCGCAAAGGCAAGGAGACCGGTACGCGCCGGTTTCGCGGGATCGCGACCGTCGCGCTAACCGCGCCACAGGACGAGGCGATCATCCGCCTCAACCCGATCGGTCTTTATGTCCAGGACTTCGACTGGACCGCACAGCTTTAAGGGCAGGGGAATTCACATGCACAGAACTGGATTGATCGCGGCCGTCGGCTGCATAGCCGGGCTCGTCCTCGCGGACTGCGCGATGGCGCAAAGCATGACGTCGAACGAGGTGAAGGGGACCAACATCTCGCGGAAATGGCGGGGGACGCCCGGTCTGGTGACGACCGGACCCGATGGTAAGGTTATCTTCCTCTTCGGCGAAACCCAGCCCTCTGTCGTCTGCTCACCGCTTCAGGTTTGCGACATCGAGCTGCAGGGCGGCGAAATCGTCCGCGACGTGCTCGTCGGTGACACAGTCCGCTGGAAGGTCGAGCCGGCGACGTCAGGGGCGACCGGCGGGCAGGCAATCCACCTGATCGTCAAGCCGTCCGAGGCCGGCTTGGTAACGTCGATGGTCGTCACGACGTCTCGGCGGACCTATCATATCCAGCTCAAATCCCATCCCAGCCAGTACATGGCCCGGATCGGTTTCGAGTATCCAGAAGATGTGTCGACCAAACTCGCCGACATCAATGCCCGGCTTGAGACCGGCGGAGCCCCGGGGACCGCTCCCGAAAGGCTGAACTTCTCCTACTCGGTCAGTGGCGGCGCCTCATGGCGGCCGAAGCGCGTCTATTCCGACGGCACCAAGACCTACATTCAATTCCCCCGGTCGATCTCCGGGCAGGACGCTCCGGTGCTGTTCGTCGTCAGCGGCGGTCAGAACCGTATCGTCAACTACCGCATGAAGAACGACATGATGATTGTCGACTATGCCGTAGACAAGGCTGTGCTCGTCTCCGGTGTTGGGTGGCGCCAGCAGAAAATCACCATCCGGCGGAGAGGCTGACCGATGAAGAAGACAATCGCCACCATCATCATCGCCTCAGTTCTTTCCGGTTGCCAGACTGCGGATGAAACCCTGACCACGAATTCCACCCCGATCGCCGTCACCGGCGCTACCGCAAGCGCGATCGCCGGCGACATGGCAAGCCGCCTCGCCGAACAGGTCGGGCCAGCCGGCACCACCACCCTGAAAATGGACAACGACAGTTCTGAATACGCCGCCGCTCTTGAGGCCGCGCTGAAGGGTTGGGGATACACGGTCATCGCCGAAGGGAAAGTTGGCAAGGATCAGAAGCCGGTCGAGGTTGCTTGGTCGATCGACAGTTTCGATGGACAGGTTCTGGCATGGGTCAGCACACCGGCCATCGCGCTTGGCCGAGCCTATACAGCGACGTCAGTGGGTGCGACGCCCGCCAGTCCGCTTTCGATCATGCAGCGAAACTGAGGGGAGGGGAGAGCATGGTTCAATCGCTCCAGCTCGGCACGGCGGGAAATGCTGACGATCAACAAAGCATGCGACGCCTCAATCGCCTGCCGATCATCGTCGCGATCGTCATCATCGTTCTGTTTTTCGGCGTCGTGATCATCGGCTTGTCCTGGCGCGGTCTCTCCTTCAACCGGGGAAACGAACTCGATGGCACCTCCGCTTCTCCGGCAACCACGTTTGGCGATCAGCTGAAGCGCGGGGTGTCGGACGGGATCATCGGTGAACCGGAGCAACGCGAGGTATTTCAGCCGACGCCTGTCGTTGTTGAGCGGGAGCCGGTGAGAGAGGCCGCCGCGGAGCGGCAGAACGAGGTCCGGACGGAACGGCGATCGCAACTCGAGCCGGAATCCGAGTGGAAAGCTCGGCTGAAGCGGGAACAGGACGAACAGATCCTTCGGGAGGCGCAGCGGCAGAGGATGGCCAGCCTGCAGGCGCGGGCAACCGCGCTTGATTCGCCGCTGAAGGTGGATGTGTCCGACATTCAAAAGGATACGGCCGGCAGCAGAAACGACGCCCGCC
Source organism: Rhizobium glycinendophyticum (assembly GCF_006443685.1). NCBI lineage: Bacteria > Pseudomonadati > Pseudomonadota > Alphaproteobacteria > Hyphomicrobiales > Rhizobiaceae > Peteryoungia > Peteryoungia glycinendophytica. Next base: position 194,486 of record NZ_VFYP01000004.1, read on the forward strand.
AACCGCTCAATTCCACGACGAACAGTGCATCCGACCTCTACAGCGCAGCGATGCAGTCCGGGTTGCTCGGACAGAACGGCGATCAAAACGGTCAGACCTCGAAGGAAGACTTTTTCAATCAGGACATCAAGGATCTCGGCTATCTGCCGAACCAGGTGGTCCCGCAACTCTCCCCCTACGAATTGAAGCGTGGATCGGTCATCCCGGCCACGATGAACACCGGCTTGGATTCGGATCTTCCCGGGCGGATCAGCGCACAAGTTAGCCAGAATGTGTATGACAGCGCCACTGGCTACCGCCTGCTTATCCCGCAGGGAGCAAAGCTGTTTGGTCGCTACGATTCCAAGGTCTCTTTTGGGCAGGAGCGCGTGCTTGTCGTGTGGACCGACCTGATCTTCCCCAACGGCTCCACACTTCAGATCGGCGGCATGTCCGGCACGGATGCCGAGGGGTACGGCGGCTTCAAGGACAAGGTTGATCGTCACCTCTGGCGCACGTTCGGCTCTGCCGCGCTCGTCGCCATCATTGGCACGGGAATCGATATGTCGATGCCGGAGAGCTCGACACTCGCTACACAAGATACGGCGTCGGAAGCAGCCCGACGGAACTTTGCCGAAAGCTTCGGCCGAGTGGCCGATCAAAGCATATCAAAAAATCTGAATGTCCAGCCGACGGTCAGGATACGGCCGGGCTACAAATTCAACGTGTTGGTAGATCAGGACATCGTCTTTCCAGCCGCTTATCGCGACTAGCCGACCAGTCCTGCCCCGCAAATGCCACAGACAGATTGAATCGTCATGGGCCAATGCAATCTTGCATGGCTAAAAACTTTCATTAATGGTCAAATTCAAAGCCGCATGCTCCTGTGCGGCGACTTGTCTCGGAGCTATCGCGCCCTCAGCCAAGGGCATCCCTACATGACTGCAACTGTGCTGCAGTCATACCCTCAGTCGAAGGAGGCTGTGAATTGAATCAATGGTTCGAGCGTTTGACTGAGCAGGTTGCCCTGGCTCATGACGAGGCCGCAGTAAGGGCCACCCTGGAAAAACTCAGTCAGGAGGCAGGTTTTGGCGCCTTTGCGTATCTGAGCCTTCAGGCAGAAACCCACACGGCAATCTCAAACTATGACATGGAGTGGCAGCAGCGATATCTCGAAAGAGCATACGCATCGATCGATCCAGTCGTGCGAAACGCGCGCGACAAGCTTGAGGCCTACGCGTGGTCCAATGAAGCATCAATGCGAATGAGCAAGGAGCACAGGACCTTCTACGGAGAGGCCGGTGAGTTCGGAATCCGCTCAGGGATCACCATTCCGATCAAGGCGGGCTTCGGGCGTATGGCGATGCTCACACTTGCCTCTGCAGATGCGGACTTCGCCCAAGGACAACAGCTGAACCCGGTCCTTGCGGCTTCGGCAGTCGCGCAACTGCATGCGAGGCTCGAAGACTTGGGAGCGAAGCCAACATTTCGAACACCAATTCGATTGAAGTCGGATGAGTTGACTTGCTTGCGCTGGTCGGCCGAGGGGAAATCGATGCGTGCGATCGCGATCATCGAGAACACAACCTATGCCAACGTCGCGTTCTTCATTCGCAATGCCAAGGCTGCATTGGGTGTGACGACCTTGCCGCAGGCGACAGCCATGGCCACGAAATTCGGCCTTATTTAAGTTAGTGTCCCTTTGCTCTCGGCATGTCCGGAATGTAGCCTAGAATGTCGAGAAGCGTGGACACGACCGTCTGCTGGGCATGCACCGCAATCATCGCCTGTATGTAATCTTGGCTCGCCTCTCGCACCGACTCCGGGTCGGCTGCGGCATCGATTTTAGCTTCGAGCATGACTGCGTCGTTGCGCAAGCGGCGATGTTTCTCGATCTCCCGCACAACATGGCGTTCGATCTCCTCAGGCGGTTGATCACTCATCAAACCGATGAGTGGACGCAATATGAGTTTGTTGTCAGACACTGGCCCGGCTGCACTTGTTTTTAAAATGATCGATCCAGTTACTGCCCATATGCGGTCGGTGTAAACCGTCTTAAAAATCTGAAACGCGGCGGGGTAAGCCGATATAAAAATCGACGATGTACTATAGTTCATAAACTCAAAGTATGTAAATGGCGTTCTTCAACTCAAAGTATGTAAACGGTTCTCTGCCGCGCATGGATATGCGCAAGCTGGTCGGCCGAAATTTCGCCCGCCTCCGTCGTGGAAAAGGCCTGACGCAGGGGGACGTCGAAGCGCGCTCGGGCTTCAGCCAGCAGTATCCGGGCGGTCTCGAACGGGGGAAGCGAACCCGTCCATCGTCACGCTTCATGAAATCGCCCAGGCGCTTGGAGTGAGCCATGTTGAACTGGTCAAGCCCGACAAAACAGACTGATTGAGCAAGGCTCTCTTCGCTGGTCAGTCTATGAAGTATTCTGCGATCGTACGGACTACCGAGGTCCCACTTCACAATGCGCAGTGAAGTCGATATATGCTCTCCCAAAGGAGAATAATTATGGCTCAGACGTCGCGTGCCTACACACCCGCAGAAGCAGCTGCCGTCAGCGAAATCGCCGTGAAATCGGTACACAACGCTATCGACAAGCGGATCATCGCACGACGGCGTTCCGAAGAGGAGGGTAGGGCACTCTCTGACGATGACTTGCTGCGTCTCAAGCTGTGGTACGGGGTCGGCTCGATCTTGTCCGCCGAGCGCCGCCAGCGGCTTTTCGACACGATTGACCAGAATCCCGACGCCGATACTGTGCGGGCAGATGACTATCTAATCGTCGATGTTGCCCGCGCCCGCGAGCAGCTTGCTGCGCGTGCGGAGGCACTCCGGGAAGCTGAGCGGGCGATTGAATCCCTGAAGGGTGTCCTTGGCGGCGAACCTGTTTTCAACAAGACCCGCGTCCCTGTCAGGACGATTGCCGCAATGAAGGCCCAGGGTGCGAGCACCGACGAGATCCTCGAGGGGTATCCGGCGGTTACCGCACGGATGGTTGAACTCGCGGAGATCTGGACGGCCGCTAACCCTGCAAGGGGTCGGCCTCGCAAGCTTTCCGACCTTGGCGCCACCGTAAAGTCGTCAAGGCGGCTCCCACTTTCGAAGGCTGCCAACAGGCCATCAGGCAGCTGAGACCGTGAAGTTCCTGATTGATGAGCGCCTGCACACTTCGCTGGTGGCCGTCGCTAACGAGAATGGCCACGACGGCTACCACGTAAATTGACTTGGCCTGAGCGGCGAAAAAGAATGGGATCTCATGCCGCGCATCGTTGCGGAGGATTAAACCTTCGTCACCAACAACGCGCGCGATTTCAGAAAACTCTATGCCAATGAAGAAATCCATGCTGGTTGGTCATCATCGTGCCTCAGGTTGTTCCGGCTTTGCAGCGCGAACTATTCACGCCACTCCTCGAGGAAGTGGCCGGCGGCGAAGAACTTTTAAACGAAGTGATTGAGGTCAGCATCGAAGGCGACGAAGCCGTTTTCACCCGTTGTTCTCTTCCGACAAACTGAGAAATGAGACGATACCCCTCGAGCGGGCCGGTTCATCGTCTGTTTACAGGCACGCACCCTTTACCGATCAAATTGGGTCTCATCGGTAACCGCCTACCTGTTCCGCCATATCCACAATAAGATCGGTTCCGGCGGCACTTAGACTACCCGAACGGGCCAATGTTAGGCGTAACTGATGTTTTGTCGCAAACACGCGAGCAGTCGTTCAGTCCTAACCTGGATAGTTAGACCGAATGGCTAACTGCCGAGGCTACCCTAGAAGAGGCAGCCCTCTCCGAGCGACAAATGGCTGCGAATTTAAACGCAAGCAACCGGCCGTTCTTAACCGAAGCTCCGTCCAATCTTAAGCCGAAGTCCGTCTGATCTAAATCCGATAGACCTCTAACATAAAGCAGCATCACTTCTGGCCCCCAATCCGTGTAAGATCGATCCGGATACCCGCGTCGTTAGGTTTGGCGTGCGCTTGATCCGGGACCTCGACGATTTCGTCTTCCTCTTTATGGATAGCAGCGTCCCTCTCGAACACGGACAACTGTTGCAAGACTGCTCCACCCGGATCCTCAGCCTGAAACACGCTCTCCCCTTCGAACTTGCCGGTTCGCCAGGCGTGGATCGCATCGTCGAACAGCTGCGGGAACACCTCTTCGCTCGTTGGATTTCCGTACCACTTGGCAACGATGCGCAGGATCTTGGCGAACATCGCTGTGCCCATACGCAGATTGGCGCACGGGTCGACAAGATCGACCTTCAGCTCCGACGCGTCCTTCAACCCAATCCCTGCAGGGATCTGGTTGAGACCCACGCGGACGACGGAGCCGCCGGTGTTGTCACGGACAATATCGATCGCTTCTTCAGGCGTCTTCGCTTTGGGAACGAGGATGAGACGGCTGCCGGACTTCACCACGACGGCAAGCGGATCATCAGAGCCGACTGCCTGGACGAACTGCTCGACAATTGCCGGCTTCAACGATGGGTCGGCACATTCCTTGATCAGCGCAGCATCCAGCATGCGAGCTCCATGTTTCAAGTGTTGAATGAGATGACGAGAGGAAGATCAAACAGGCGGGCCCAGGCCTCGCTGCTCGCTCGTTGAATGTCGATGATCGATGTCCCTAAGGTCCACCATCCGTTTCCAACTGCAATAATGGCGTCAGGGCGGTGGAACGCCGATTGCAAAACCGGCCACACGAGGAGCTGCTCGTAGCAGACCAGCGGCGCGACTTTTGCAGTGCCGACCTCGACGACGGAGTTGGCGAAGAAATGTGCCCGCGCGCCAGCTACATCATCACCACCACCAATCAAGCGTCTCCAAGGCTGCCACATCGATCCAGGCACCGGCATCCTCTCCCGGTAAAGAATCTCCGTCCTCTGAGAGGATATCGTCACGAGCACGTTGTCATAGCCGCGACCATCGATAAGCGCCGCTCCAGCGATGACCGTCAGTTCCGTCCCGGTGAGCCCCATATGCCAAAAGCGAGCCAGAGTCGGCGTCCAGAAACCAAGAGCGCTTTCCGGGAACACGACCGTCGTGCCCGGCGGGTGACGGCGAACAATGTCGATCAGATCTTGTTGCCGCTGGAGGGCCGCGTCGCGGCCAAGAGATGCACCCATTTCCAGATCGACAGCGGTCCACGACGTCGGTAGGATCGGCGGCGTCCACTCAGCGGCGGACCAGAGCCAGAAGCCTGCCACGGCCAAGGCTGCAGCAGGCCGATACCGCGTCGTCATGACGATTAGGCCGGCTGCCATCGCTCCCAGACCCCACCATCCCCAGCCGGGAAACAGAACGCCTGCGGCGGTGATCGGATGTGCCCATCCCAGGATGCCGAAGGGTGGAACCGCCATGGCGACGCATGCAGCCAGGTAGCGAAGCGGCTTTTGCCATCCCTTGCGATCGGCCCAGAGCACCGCATGGACCGCCACGAAGGCGGAGGAGGCGACCAGCCATAGCAAGAGACCCGGCCAGATATCCGAGGAGTAGAAGTTCGCCGCACCCTGCGGCAGACCACGCGATGCCGCGAGGAAATAGACAGCGGAAATGACGGACGCCTGGAGACGCGTCACCGCCAAGGACCAAAGCATCGGGAATGCCCCAGTGACGGGCAAGAGAAGCGCGTCACCGCTCCAGCCGATCCAGCCGGCGCTGATCGATAGTGTGACGAGCAGACCCGTTCGGACGAGCTCACGGCGCATAGGTCCAGACCTCTCGCGCCAGTCCGAGGATTCCATCCATCGACAAAGGACCGGAGTACCGGCTGTCGAATGATCCCGGAAACTCGGAATGCAGGAAGACTGCGCCGGGCGGTACGACTCCGCCATCGTAGTGCACCATCTCTCGACCCTGACCGTCTATCCGTGCAACGCGAGAGTGAGGGAGTGGCCGACCGTCGATGCGGACATCGTCATGGATCTCGATCACCTGTCCGGACGTCGCTACGACCGTCTTGATCAGAGGCGCAACGCGGCCCGCGCAGAGGCCGAAGCGCAGATATCCACGCGCACGCGCCTCGCGCATCGTGTCGGTGTTCGGTGGGCAAATGAAGACCAGATCGCCGACCAGGATCGGCCGATCGGGTTTGACGATCCGCCACAGGCCCAAGGGCTCGCTTGGTGTGAGATTGACCCTAAAACCCTGACCTCCGAGCAGTACAATGAGGCCAAGCGCAAACAGGCTGACGCTGCTGATCCGATAGAACCAGACGAGCCGTTTCATGCGCCGTAGCACTCTATGTCGATGACGCATCTTCATTTTAGAGTAAGCCCCTGAGCCCTTGTCTGCCGCAGCGCTTCAGTCTGTTTGAGTGCCGTCACGCTGCGCTTGTGGGCAGACAGTTGCTGCACGGTCCGCATCGTGTTCCAGGCCTCTTGCACCTCGCTTTTCTGGGCGGCGTTCATACCTGACGTCACCCGATGGAAAGCCTCGCCGGTGGTGTCCTTCGCGGCGAGGGGCAGGAAGGTTCTTTCCCCGAAGCGTTCGGTAACCGCCTTGGCGAAACCTTCGAGTTCAGCCTTCACCATTTTATCGGCGAGCGCATATTCGAGACCCGAGGGAAGGTCGTTGCGGTCGATGGCGTCACGCACCCGCTCCAGCACGCCTTTCGCATTTGACGAGAGAGCCGGGATCTCCAGCGCAACCTGACGACGCACCGCCAGTTCTTCGGCGTGATTTCGACGCTCGGCATCGCCACGCTGGCGGAGATAATCGCTGATGCTGTCGGCGAGCGGCGTCACATTCTTGAGCGCCCGGTCCCGGTCCGATTTGTCAGCGCGGCTGGCGAGGATACCCGTCTTGCCCTTGAGGGCACCGAAGGTTTCAGGCTCGCTGGCGATCCTGGCGATGGTCTTTTCCGCAGCTGCCTGGTCGCGCAACATCGCATCGAGGTCGACGGCTTTGAAGGCGCTTTCCGGCTGCGCGTAGACGTGATGGAAGCGCATCGAGACTTCTTCCCATTGCTTCTTGAGCGCCGGGTCTGCAGCGAGCTTGTCCTCGACCGCCTGGTCGATCGATTTCGGGAAGGTGGTGATACCGGCCACCATGGGCTTGGCCTCCTTTGCTGCAGTGGGAACTGTTCTGGCCGTCGATGTTGCAAAGCCGAGTTTGGCACCGATGGCCGCAAGCTTGCCGGCGAGATCGACGAGCTTTTGCCTCTGCCGGACCGTCCATTCGAGACGGTCGCGCGCGACGGTTCTGGCGACGTTGACGATGTGAAGGCCGCGCGCCTCGGCAAAGCGGAGGGCCTGCCGGTAGATGCTGCCGCCGGCGTAATCGAGTGTCGTATCTTTGGAATTCCTGCGCGACAGGATCTCGACCAGACCGCCGGCTTTGGCGAAGGATCGGCGGCCGTAATAGACGCCGAGATCTTCACGGTGGCGGGTCATCGCCACATAGGTAAGGTGACGATCCAGCGAAAGGGGCGCCAGCACCTTGACCCGGTCTACGGTCGCGCCCTGGCTCTTGTGCACCGTAGTCGCATAGCCGTGATCGATATTGTTGTAGAAGCGCTGTTCGACCGTAACCTGGGCGCGATGTTCGCCATCGCCAATCACGGCCACGAGGCGACCCGGTGTGGCTTCCAGCACCTTGCCCAGCATGCCGTTCTTGACGCCAAGCGAACTCTCGTTTTTCAGGAAGACAATCTGGTCGCCGGCAGCAAAGCTTCTGACACCGTCATCCGTCTTGAACGGCGAACCGTGCTCGATAATGCCGCGCTCGATCAGTTTCGTGCGCGCCAGCTCATTCAGCATGCGGACGTCACGGCGCAGGTGCGCAAGGATCAATGTGGACTTGGCAGGATCGTATTCGCGGTTCCAGTCCGAGATGAGGTTGGTCACCGCATCGGCCTTCAGCTCTGAGCCAATCATCTTGCCATTAGATTGATAGGCTACGAGGGCTTTGCCGACATGGCTGCGCGCGAGATCGAGCGATGCGTCGCGCATCCATTGCTCTCGCTGGCGATAGATTTTTTCAAGTTCTGCATAGCCGATACGATCGGCAATAGCGCGGAAGGCAGCACCCGCCTGGATCGGCTGAAGCTGCTCAGGATCGCCGACAAGCACGAGCTTGGCGCCAGCTCTGGTGACGGCTTTGACGAATGTCGCCATCTGCCGCGACGACACCATGCCGGCCTCGTCCAGAACAAAGATACTCTTGTCGTCGAGCTGGTCGCGACCCTGGTTCCATCGGAGTTCCCAAGACGATAGGGTACGGGAGAAAATGCCCGCTTCCCTCTCCAGACCTTCAGCCGCCTTGCCGGCAAGCGCACCACCGACGACACGATAGCCGGCAGCCTCCCATGCCTCGCGCGCAGCCCTCATCATCGTGGTCTTGCCGGCGCCGGCGCGGCCGATCACGGCGGCAACCCGTTCAAAACCAGCGACATGTTCGATGGCGACTTTCTGCTCATCGGAAAGACGTGCATGGCGCGCGAGGGTCGCCTCGAGCACCGGTTTCCGGACGCCATGCGAAGACCGCTGCGAGAGCCAGATCGCGCGCTTGGCCATCTCAGCCTCGAGGCGGATCAGCTCGCGTGTCGTGTATTTTGCCGGCGCACAGATCCCGGTCACGAAGTCCAGGCGTTCGCGATCGAGCCGGAGGGTTTCCGGGCTCTGCAGGATGCGCGCCATCAGGCTTTGGAAGAGGCCTGCATCATCGATATAGCGATGCAGGATCTTCGCGACATCGCGCTCGTCGAAGACGCTCTTCTCCCGCGTAATCATGTCGAGCACGATCTGCGGATTGCGTAGGATGCGGCGGGCGTTCTCAGCCCGACGTTCCTCTTGAAGCTCCAGCCGTTCGAGCGCAGCTTTCTCCTCCGCAGCTTCCGCTTTCCGCTCGATCGCCTTCGTGCCGACGCCGAGATGGATCGTCGGGGTCAGCTCAATGCCCTGCTTCTCGAAGGACCGACCATCGATCCTGATATCGAGACCGGCAAGTGCCAGGTGCCTGTTCTGGCAGGCGAACCATCCGTCGCGAAACGCGTTGAAATCATCAAGCCCACCGGCCCAAAGCTCATAGACGATTTTGCCGCTGTCATTGCGCAGCGCCTTGCCGTCCGGTCCCACGGCGGCCACCTTCTTCGGCCCGAACCCGTCCTCGGTCAACGGCCGCAACGTCGTCATCAGATGGATGTGCGGATTGCCAGGCGCGTTGTGGAATACCCAGTCTGCCACCATGCCCTGAGCTGTGATGTGCCGCGCCACAAAGTCCCTGACGAGCTCGATGTTCTGCTCGGCCGAGAGTTCAATCGGCAAGGCGATGGTCACGTCCTTTGCAAGCTGCGCATCAGACCGTTTCTCGAACTCCTCGACCTTGTTCCAGAACGCTTCCGAAGCTCCCGAGACAACCCGATCGGCAATCATCGATTGCAGCCATTCAGGCGCATCGGCGGGGATGATAAACTCCTCATGAAGCAGACCCCGCTTGCGGGTGTAGTCGGTCGTCCGGGCTTCCCGCTCATAGTCCATCTTGGCGCAATGGCGATACGCCGCCGACAGCACCGCGCTGCGGCCGGAGCCGCGGGCGACGATGCTGACTGAGAAATGCGGGACCGCCATGAAGAGACAAGCTCCTTCGATCAAATAAAATCATTGCGTTGGACAGGAGCTGGTGGCCCCGCCAAGGGGCAGAAGCAGAGCGTCGCATCAGCGACGTATAATTGCGCCCTTCGGATCCGTTCCTGCGAACGGACGGGATGATGCTCAAATGCGTAGGCTTCGCCTACTCGCATTTCTGTTAGTAGATCGGCACGCCGATCTGAACGACTCTGGCCGCGTGATCCATGTCATGCAGCAACAGAGGACAATCCAGAGATGAAGAAGCCATCCTCCAAGATCCGCGAAGAAATCGCCAAACTCCAGGAGCAGCTCAAGCACGCGGAAACGAGAGAGGCAGAGCGCATCGGTCGCATCGCGCTTCGGGCAGGGCTTGGCGAGATCGAAATCGAGGAGACCAACCTTCAGGCGGCGTTCGAGGAATTGGCGAAGCGCTTTCGCGGAGGCAAACCCGGCACGAGCGGACGGAAAGGGGCAGGCGACAGCAGCACGGGCGGCGGGCAATCCGAGGCGCTCGCGTCTAGCAAGGCTTCGAGCGGCGCTGGCGAGGCTTGAGCGGATGAGCAGGAACGCAACGTCCGACGCCCGAAAGAAGGACACGCGCGACAAGATCGAGCTTGGCGGCCTGATCGTCAAAGCCGGTCTCCGCTACGAGAAGCGGGCGCTTCTGCTCGGCGCTTTGCTGGATCTGCAGCGTCGGCTGAAGTCCGACGACAGTGAGCGAGCACGATTGATCGCGATGGGAGCGGAGGCGTTCGGCAATGAAGGCGAATAAGATCGCTCTCGTCATTCTACCTGGGGTCATGATTGGCGCAGCGATGTTTGCGCTCACCGGCATTGAGACGTGGCTTGCCGGGTTCGGAAAGACCGAGGCGGCAAAGCTCGCGCTTGGACGGGCAGGGGTCGCGGCGCCATACTTGGCGGCTGCCGCCCTTGGCTTGATTTTCCTGTTCGTAACAGCCGGATCAGCCAGCATCCGTGCCGCGGGCATTGGTGCCACAATCGCAAACGCCGCAGTTATCCTGACAGCGTGCGTGCGGGAGGGAGTGCGGCTTGCAACACTTTCCTCGCAGGTACCGGCGGAGAAACCCGCACTGTCCTATCTAGATCCGTCGACCATGATCGGCGCGGCTGCAGCACTGATGTCTGGCTGTTTCGCAATGCGCGTAACGCTGGTTGGTAACGCCGCCTTCGCGCGGGCAGCACCGAAGCGCGTTACTGGCAGACGTGCCTTGCACGGCGAGGCTGACTGGATGACAATAGTCGAAGCCGCCAAGCTCTTCTCGGCCAGTGGCGGCATCGTAGTCGGCGAGCGGTACCGGGTCGACCGCGACGGTGTCGCCGGCGTTTCGTTCCGTGCCGATAACAGCGAGACTTGGGGCGCCGGCGGCAAGTCCCCGCTGCTCTGCTTCGACGGATCGTTCGGTTCCTCGCATGGCATCGTCTTCGCCGGATCGGGTGGTTACAAGACGACCTCCGTTACGGTCCCGACAGCGCTCAAGTGGAGTGGCTCGCTCATCCTGCTCGATCCCTCGAACGAGGTCGCTCCCATGGTCTCGAGGCATCGGGAAGAGGCTGGCCGTCGTGTACGGATCCTCGATCCGCGCAAACCCGCGACCGGCTTCAACGCCCTCGACTGGGTAGGTCAATTCGGCGGCACGAAGGAGGAGGACATCGCCTCGGTCGCATCGTGGATCATGAGTGATATCGGTCGCGCGAGCGGGGTCCGTGACGACTTCTTCCGTGCCTCAGGCCTGCAGCTCCTGACCGCGATCATCGCCGATGTTTGCCTCTCCGGGCATACGCCGAAGGAAAAGCAGACGCTCCGCCAGGTCCGAGCCAATCTTGCAGAGCCTGAGCCACAGTTGCGCAAGCGCTTGCAGGAAATATACGACAATTCCGGCTCGGACTTCGTGAAGGAAAACGTCGCCGCCTTCGTCAACATGACGCCGGAAACCTTCTCCGGCGTCTATGCCAATGCCATCAAGGAGACGCATTGGCTCTCATACCAAAACTATGCAGCGCTCGTTTCAGGGTCGACATTCCGGACCGAAGACATTGCGTCGGGCAAAACGGACGTGTTCATCAATATCGACCTGAAGACGTTGGAGACCCACAGCGGAGTGGCACGCGTCGTGATCGGCTCGTTTCTGAACGCGATCTACAACCGCGACAGCGCAATGGAAGGCCGCGCCCTCTTCCTCCTCGATGAGGTCGCCCGTCTCGGTTACTTGCGCATTTTGGAGACCGCCCGTGACGCCGGTCGCAAGTACGGCATCACGCTGACGATGATCTATCAGTCGATCGGCCAGCTGCGCGAAATCTATGGCGGGCGAGACGCATCGAGCAAATGGTTCGAGAGCGCGAGCTGGATCAGTTTTGCCGCCATCAACGATCCGGAAACCGCAGACTACATCTCTCGCCGCTGCGGCATGACGACGGTCGAGATCGATCAGGTCAGTCGCAGCTTCCAGTCGCGCGGGTCATCGCGGACAAGGTCGAAGCAACTGGCTGCTCGGCCACTCATCCAGCCACATGAAGTGCTGCGCATGAGGGCGGATGAGCAGATCGTGTTCACCGCGGGCAATGCGCCACTTAGATGCGGGCGCGCCATCTGGTTTCGGCGGAAGGATATGACAGCATGCGTTGAGCAGAGCAGGTTTTGGCGGCGCGAAGCGCCTGCAGACCAACAATGAAGAGTATCGGAGAAATCAGCATAGCGACGACCGCCAGGGCGTGATTTCGGGAATTCTCGTCATGCTTCGGTCGGATAACGGGCAGCCGCGGGAGGCTCAGCATAGCGCCGCGCTAGCGGAAGCCGGGACCGACTGCCCCCGTCCGAGGCATTCTTCTTGAGAAGGTCGTCTACTCGTCGGAGACCCCTTCGGTCAGTCCGTTGAAAACCTCTATCATCGCGTTGGTGAAGGCTTGGCCGGGAGCGTTTCCCGCCAAGCGGACGTCTTCCTCGCAGCCACCGCTAGCAGCACGAGCAAGTTCATATCCCTGATCTGCGACGATCTGCTTGGCCACTTCGATCGTCCAAAGTCCGAAGTCTCCGCGGCTGTCGATCTGGATGGCGTCTTCCGTCTGCGTCTCCCGTGATGGTTCGTCGTCTTCTTTTCATGGGCGTTGCGCAACGACAAGCGTGAGACAACGATGTGGTGAGGCAACGGCCGACCTTAAGGGACCCAACGACCGTGCGCATCTACGCCAAGCCCGACGATAGTGCTCATCACCGATTGCGGCGGTCCGCTGTCGGCCCAAACCGGTCACTCAGACGCTAACATGACTGCTGATCAATCCATCGGCGGCGAACCGATGAACGATAATCATGGGCGGATCGTTCACGGCAGGAACGCTAGGGCCTCCGAACCAAAGTGGGTTCGCGGGGCAGATCGAGCCGCAAATGTGAGTAGGAATCGCCGCCAGGGTCGCGCTCATAGGTCGGTGTACGTGACCGGACGAGATTGCCAGTGGTCTAACGGAGCGCTGGTTCAAAAGTGCACTTAGCTTCTCTCGTCCCTGCGCGATGACCGCGTCAATCGGTGGAATTCCGCATGGAACGACGTGGTGGTGCGTGAAAATGAATGTTGACTGTGCTCCCGGCAGATCCAGAGTTTGTTTCAGCCAGTCCAGATGTTGAGCTACGTCTCCGGCCGCCGATCCATATAGGGTAGTGTCCAACCCTACCAACCGAATTCCGCCGAACTCGGCTCTGAAATGAATAGCTTCCCTGCTATCGACCTGACCGTAACGATTCGTAAATGCCGAGCTAAGCGCACGCCGATTGTCTGAATTTCCTGGAACCACCAAAATGGGACAATTTAGCTCGTTAAGGCGCCCCCCTATTTCAGGATATCCCTCGGTCCACCCTTATCGATGAGGTCTCAAGATACCACAACTGCATCAGGCTTGATTTCCGCCAGCCATGACACTGCACGAGTGAGACGCGACAAATTTTCGTTGCCCGGCGCAGCGTGGATATCGGAAATTTGCGCAACAATCATCTTGCACCTCGTAAACTCGCTGTCCCACCGTAGGGCCGAATACCTGTCGGCGGAAGATGCCGTCGAGCCGAGCGATAATTCTCTATCGGATTGAGACAAGTCAGCTTATGACCGCATTTGGCGCGAAGCCGCCGGACTTTTAGCCTGCGGGAGGATCGTGACCCGAATGGGCGAAGACCGAACGCGGGCTTCGTTCGCGCGATCGAATAGAGCCGTGCGCCGGAGGCGGACCGCCAAAACACGATTGCGTTGCCAGATCACGATCATGAATCGATGGCACCGGAACGATTCAAAACTCTCGTTGGACGGCACTTTCCAGAAACACGATCATGTCAGCATGATCAACCGCCCTATTACCTTTATGTCGAGCGGACAGACCTGACGCAAAACATGGCCCGCTTCTATGCGATGTTCATGGAGCCAAACCTGTTCGGGGAGGCTTGCCTGATGTGATGTTCGGGTCGTATCGGAACGAGCGGGCAACGATGAGCCCATTTTGAAACCGAGCGTGAAGCCGTCGGTCTGTTTCTCAAACTCCTCCGACAGAAAAAGCGCCGCGGCTAATCAGCCGTGGCCCGAAAAACGCGCGCCGGCAACTGATTTGAGACTCGTGAACTTGAAGGATAGGAATGAAGACGAGATCAGAAGTGGGTGCTGATAGGCGAGTGTCGAGATCGATAGGATTAACCTTGCTCGCGCTAGTCGCAGCTTTTCCAGCCTTCAACGCGTCAATTAGGAATTCAGCTTACGCGAGCGACAACAGATCCAAGGTAAGCCTGCAATTCCATAAATGCGCAACAGGCTCGCGCGACGCGTGCGTCGTCGACGGAGACACGATCTGGTTCAAGGGCCAGAAGATCCGTATCGCCGATATCGACACACCGGAGGTGAGTGAACCGAAGTGCTCATCGGAGCTGGCACTTGGCAACCGCGCCACAGACAGGATGCTCGAGCTGATAAACGAGGGTCCATTCGAGATCAAAGCGTGGCCCGGCCGTGATACCGACCGATATGGCCGGAAGCTTCGCGTCCTGATCAGAGACGGCCGCAGCCTTGGCGATATTCTCGTGTCGGAAGGCCTCGCCAGGACCTGGGGCGGCCGACGAGAGCCATGGTGCTGAGGCAGGAAAACCGGCCCGGCGTGCCGGGCCGGTAGAGCGTTAGCGCCGTCGGTTCCAGTCGGTCTCGAAATTCACCTCGATCTCGACGAAGAACGGGATCTTGATCGCGATCTCCAAACCGACTTTGTATTTGCGGAGAAAATGACAGGTCACCTTGGCGAGGGTGCCAAGCCGGCGGCCGGTGGCAGTCAAGAAGTCGGTTAGCTGTTACATATGATTTCTCCGGTCGATTGCGTTTCGTCGCGGGGTGAAATGCGGATCGGGAAGGAGTGCCGCACCGAGCACGGCCGAAGCGCAGCGGAGGACCTGAGGTTGGCTGAATTTTGCTGCGCGAGGAGCCAAAGGCTAAGGAAACTTCTGCCGGCATCAGGTTGCGGCGGGACGCACGATCCGCATCATTCCCAATGTCGATGAAATGGGATCGACAGGAGAATTGCGGCAGCTCGACTTCGAAGACGACGGACGATGGAAACCGCCTCAGAAAGGCGGTTCGCTTTCTGCAAGGCCGTCCAGCTCTGCGCCCGCGACAATCAGCTCTGCCTGAGCCATTTCGAGCTCGGCCTCGATCTGGCGGCGCTCGACGCTATCGACAGCGTTGCGCAGCTCGGCCCGCAGTTCTTCGATCTGGATTTCGAGTTCGTAGGTCATCTTCGTCTCCTGACGTTTGTGAACGATGACCGTCGGGTCCGAGAGGCGATGGCGGGGTCAGGGATCGCGCCAGCGACCGGCAGAGCCGGGAGTGGGGGAGCCGATTTGCGGAAGCTGCCCTCGAGGGCAGGTGAAGCAAATTGGGGGAACCGCTCATCCTTGAGGCCGGTGTCGCCGCTTGGCACAATCATGCATTCTGAGCAGCTTCCCCGTTCACCATATGCCACCAAAAAAGCCGGACCTGGCTCGATGCCAGATCCGGCTTTGACTTATCGGCAGGAAAGAAGGCCCCGCCGATGGCGGAGCCTCGAGATCCTGATCAGTCGCGGTTCGGGCGGGACCAGATGAGCTGGAGGCCTTCCTCGCCTTCGACCTCGGCGAGCGTTGCGTAGATCGGAGCCGGGAAGCTCGGATCGTCGAGCTTGACCGAGAGGTAGTCGCGGCCCTGCTCGGAGGTCTTCTGCCAGGCGGCGCCGAGTTCGACGCTCCCGGCATAGACGCGGAACTGCGGGCCTTTGTCGGAGGGGTTCTCGACCCGGGCGATGCGTGCCTTGACGTTGAGGGCGAGCGTGCGAATGGAGCCGGTGAAGCCGTTTTCGGTGGAGGTGAAGGTGCCGATGGTAGCCATTGTCGTATTCCTTTTCTCAAGTTCGGGCCGCGCCCATCGCGGCCTCGATGGCAGTCGACAAGACCGGAGACGATCGGGCCGCACCTGATAAGGCCGCAATGCAATGGAGGGCGGCAAGTCGCAGATTTGTTAGTGGGCGAGGAGGGGACCACAGGTCGCCGGGGTAAGAAATCTGAGCCTTGTCGTTGCGGGAAGACGATCGAGGCGCAGCCGGTCTCCGGTCAGACATGCCCCATCGAGCCCGCAGATGGGCTGCCGGAAACTCTGTCGTGAAGGGATATGGCAATGGCGCTCACCGCCTTTGCTCATGGGAAGAGTGGCAACCCGGCTTATGCTCCGCCCGTACAGGCGTCGGAGTCCGCCTCGGTTGGGGAATGGGTCCCGTGCGAACGTCGTCCGACTTGCCTGCCATGCCCGGTGCGATATCGTCGCGCTCGCGAATCGCAGCCTGGAGGATCAATGCGTCAGCAGACCAAGCCGTTCATCATTGAGCGCAAACCTTCCCGCAAACCGAAGCCAGACACTCAAAAACCGTCGATCTGGGGACGGCTGGATGCAGACATCGCACAGGGTCTCCAAGATCAGCGTGATATGGAACAAGCGGCCGCCACCGGTGGTGACGACCACGCCTGACCTTCAGGCCGCAGCCTTCAGATCCGCCTCTGGCTGCAGGGAATGCAGGAAGCTCACCGCGCGCTGCGCGTGAGCCGCCGCCTGGAAGATGGCCCGCTTGTCGTTGGCAAGGACCGATAGCCAGGACTGCAGGTAGGACGCGTGATCGGGCCGTGGCTCAAGCTCCGGAGCGATGCCAAGGTCGGCGCAAAGGAAGCAACTGCCGAGCTCGGCGATGAGCTCTTCACGGGCTCGTTCTGTCCGATCCTTTGCATAGCGCGACAGGTCACGGCCGACGCGGCCCTCGGCTGCTGTCCAGTGCGTCGCCTCATGGCTGAGGACGGCCGCGTATCCAGCAGCATCGCGAAACGCCTCGAAGGGCGGCATCTGGATGTAGTCCATGACGGGTGAGTAGTAGGCCTGACTGCCGCCGTGCCGGATGACTGCGCCCGTCGCGTTAATAAAGCGATCGGCGCTCTCAATACGCCCGACAGGATCCCGCATCGTGGCCGGCGGGGTATAATAGATGTCTGGCAGGCCATCGATCTGCTCTATATTGAACACCGAATACGCCTTCAGGAACGGGATTTCCCGGTCGACATCGTTGCCATTCCCGTCAGCCACCGCCTTGGTGAACCGACTGGCGAAGACCACCGTCGAGCCCGTTTCGCCCTTTCGCACCGCTCCGCCCAGTTCGAGAGCCTGCTTGAATGTCATCCACATCGAGGAGGAGAAGCCGCGCGACAGCTGCGCCGACCACAACAAGAGCACGTTCATGCCGGAGTAGGGCAGGCCGTTATGGCGCACCGGCCGGGTAATCCGGTCACTGGTGTTGGCGGCGCTCCACGGCTTCATCCAGGGGCGCACGCCCTGTCCGAGATCCTCGACGATCCGGTCGGTGATCCGCGTGTAGATGTCGATGCGATCCGCTTCCGTTTTCCTGGTCATGGCTTCTTCTCCTTATCTCAAGACCGCGCCTGTCGCGGTCCGTCACGGAGGTCCGAAGCCAGGAGCCGATGGTGCGCCCATGCACCGGAACGGCCGCAACAGCGTGGAGGACGGCAAAGCCGTTGCATGGGCGCCCGGCTCCTGCAGGACCGCCGAGCGGGACGGGCCACGATAGCGCACGTCTTCAGCCTTCATTTTCGACACAAGAAAAGGCCGGCGCTGCAGGCGCTGGCCTCGGGGGGAAGAATGAGGGCGGGGCGTTGCCCCGCCGATGGTGTCATCCGAGAGCAGTCATCTGAGCTTCGGCCGCCTTGCGGTCGAGCGATGCGCCGGGGTTCTCGACCGGGCGGTCGAACGGCTTCCAGCTCTCACCGACAACCTGTTCGTAGGCGGCCACAGCCCCTTCGGCCGCCATTCGCAGCGCGTGGGACTGGACACCCATGTCGGCGGCGAATTCGCGCTTGCGCTGGGCGGCGCTGCCATAGCCTACCGGACCGTCGAGGTCTTCGTCGCGGGCGTCATTCGATGCCTTGGCGGTAGCGTCACGCGCCTCTGTGACGGCGCGGGAGTAGAATTGCCCGGCGCCATGCGCGGATCCGACGAAGGCCCCGACAATGCGCTGGAGATGGATCTGCATCGCCTTGTCGCCGAGGCCTTCGGACAGGCTTTCGGCGGTCTCGACGATCAGCCGCTCATGCAGGCTGCGGATGCCATCGCTGTCGATGACTGCCGTGCCGAAGCTTGTCGCAATCTTGGACGCTTGGGTGGCGTCGGGGCAGGAGAGGCGGACCATTTCGAGGGTGGTAGAACGGCGAGATTGCGAGACCCGTGCGTTTGAGCGATTTGGGGTAGAGGCCTTGGCCATGTCTGTTCCTTCCTTGGCTTCCGAAGCGGTTCCGGCCCGTGCCGGTCTGCCCTTCGATGCGGGCACTCAAGAACCGGCAAGGGACGGACGGCTTCACAGGTTCGATCCGACCGAGCCAGCAGGGCAGGTTTGCGGGGCCAGCAGGTCTTGACCTGAGCAGGCCCGCAAGCCTGCCCTCGCGCAAAGAGGTTGGATCGGCCGCGCCGCGGCGCGCTAGCGGCCTTG
Source organism: Rhizobium glycinendophyticum (assembly GCF_006443685.1). Taxonomy (NCBI): domain Bacteria; kingdom Pseudomonadati; phylum Pseudomonadota; class Alphaproteobacteria; order Hyphomicrobiales; family Rhizobiaceae; genus Peteryoungia; species Peteryoungia glycinendophytica. The sequence goes on from NZ_VFYP01000004.1 coordinate 213,092, forward strand.
AAACGACCGGCCGCCGGTTCAGACCGCAACGAAAAAGAAGGGCAGTCCGGCACGGATCAGTTTTCAGATGCATACCAACGAGGGACCATATGGGCCGAGCCCGCCACCCAGGGAGATGCCGTGGCCGCAAGCTGACTAGATGCCACCCAACGCACATTCCCGTTAGAGGTCCGCCTATCCCGCCACCGGCGAGTTGGACGCATTACCGCAATGCTCGAGCGCGTCGATGATCTGGTCTTGAACCGCCAGCCTCAATGCGAGCGTGTCGAGTTCGCCCCACCGTTCGAAAGCCAGGTGATCGGCCAGCTCCGATAGTAGAGCCGGGGACTGAAGCGGCGGCGCGCCCGGCTCCGGACCTTCACGGGGATCGCCTGCCGCCCGGCGCGCGCTGCAATCTGCCGGGCCAGGCAATCGAGATGCCGCTGGGTCTCACGTCGGGTGCCGATTGCCTTGTCCAGCGGTTTCGGAGCGCGAACGTCTATCATGAGCCATCCCCCCGACCTCGCCAGCCGATGAAGGAGGACGGCCCATGATATTCGGCGTGACGGTCGGGATCCATGACAAAGCCAAACCGGTCGCGCCCAGCATACTCGTCGCTCGGCACCAGGAAGCGACGCTCATCGTCGTCAGATCTCCGGTCACCACCGACGACAGCCACGACCTCGGTCATGCCGGGGTGTTGAACGGAGAGGATTGCCGAAGTGACGATATAGTCTGCCGCATGACGCTGATCGAACGCCCGTCGATCCCTCGCCCAGCTTTCTCCCTCGGCCAGCTTGGCGCCGTGGATCGCCTCCCAGGCATCCGGCCAGGTATTGCGGATGGTCTTTTCGGCCGCGGCTCGCTCATATCCAGTGAACAGGTCCGGAAAGGTGATTGCCACGATCGCCCATTCGCAATCTTCCTCGTACCATGGCGTGTCCTTCCGCAGCAGCGGATGGATTTTGGCATTTCGGTCGGCAGATAGGTGAAAACCACCGTGGCCGGCCGTGCTATGAGCGACGACGCCCTCGGTATAGATGACCGCCATCTGCGAGCCACCCCAGGGCGTGCTCATAGACATGCGCGTCCGCGCGCGGTTCAGTTCCGCCAGATCGCGCTTGTGACCGGCGATCTCGGCAACGCGCGCTCGAAACTCATCCTCGTCGGCCACCCGCCCGTCGTGTCCGATGAAATCGGCGCGGGTCAGCTCAGCGAGCGGCCGGCGCACGAAGACGGCACTCGCTAGGAATACGAAGCCGCTGGGCGACGTGACCATGGCAAGGACGGTGTCATCAATGCGAGCGACGGGCATGCCGTCCGCGCTTGTCGCAAACTCCACCCCCGAAAGATCGGGGGTGGGTGTTGCCGAGCTTGACTTCAGGGCGCCGGTCATGCGGCCGCCCTCTGATCGAAATCCTGGTCGTGGCCATCGTCGACCTCGGCGTCGTGCAGATCATCCTGACCCGCCTCCTCTTCGACCGGCCCCTCATGCTCTTCAGTGGTGCCGCCAGTATCACCGTCTTCGTCATCCTGGGAGCCCGTGCCGATGACGTCAGCGGCAGCACCCGCGCGGATCCAGTCGAGTAGTTCGTCGGCCGGCGGCGCGAAGCGGCCGGAAGGATGGACGAAGTGTTCGGTCGCAAAATGCTCGACGAGCGCTGCGCGGGTTTCCCGCACCTTCTGCCGTGGCTGAACCGATGCCTCGGCGCAAGATGCTTCCAACGCCTGGCGCGACAGGCACAACAGGAAATCTTCCGAACCCATGTTCGGCAGGAATTCATCAGCGCCGATCGCCTCGCCGGCGATGCGCGCGACCATGCCGCTATTCGACATGCCGCGACGGCACGAGAGCACATCGATCAGCACAGAGCGAACGGCGACTCGAAGCGCATCTTGATTAAAGGCGAGCTTGCCATGCTCGTCGAACAACCCGACGGCGTGGCGCGAGAAGCGCTTGCCGCCATAGAAGGTCCCATCCGCGCCGGAGTCGATGCGGGCGTTCTGGCCGGCAAAGGCCAGCACCATCAGCGCCATCAGCATATCGTCCTCGATCGGCGCGCGGCCTAGTGCGTCGTGCAGCGCATCAGTGCGGAAATCGCCGATCATGTCATGACCCTTCTGGGTCACATCCGGTCGGGCCTTATGCGTGGCGATTGCGTCGTCGTCGCCACCGACAGAGCCGTTACCAGCAGTGCCCTTCGGCTTCGCGGTCTCGGGCATGCGATAATGAACAGTTTGCACCTTGCCGTCGCGATCGAGATAAAGTGCCGTGTGGTCCGACTTGGACGGCTTGCCGTAGACTTGAGACGCCTTCTTCGGCAGCTCCGGCTGGCCCCAGCTGTTGACATCGACGATCGCACCCTTCTTCGGCAGATTGTTCGTCATCCATTCATGCTGGGCACCGAGAAATCCCTCGACATTGGTGGTGTAGCGGCCGTCCTGATCAGCCGGCGCGAAGAGATCCTCGACCCATTCGATCCCGTAGGCCTGAGCAAGATCGTCGCCAAAGCTCGCATCCTTGGCGTACATGCGCTTCTTGGTCAGCGCGTTGGCGATCTGCCACCAGGGCGCGGTGTCACCCTGCTTCGGTTTGTGGGCTTTCCAGACCTCCTTCTGGTCGACCTGGCCGGCAGCCGCGATGACGCGCAACTGCTGCTCGGACGGCATGTCACCCAGGGCCATCTGTTCGAGCATGGCCGGCAGGACGTTGGCGAGCAGGCGCAGCTTGCGGATCTGGCGGACGGGGAGGGCAAGAGCAACCGCGATCGCTTCCTCGGTCCAGCCGAGAGCAACCAGCCGTTCGATACCGCGCCACTGGTCAACCGGGTTAAGAGCCTCGCGAACGCTGTTCTCGACCATGGACCGCATCGCCCCGTTATCGTTGGCAGCGTCTGCGACGGGGATCTCGATTTCTTCGAGACCGGCGGCGATAGCGAGCCGGACGCGACGATGGCCGGCGTCGATGATATAGCCGTTTCCGCCATCCATTTCGGGTGCAACCACTGGCGGCTGGACGATGCCGACGGCCTTGATCGTCGCCAGCATTAGCGCATCTGCCTGCGGTGACGACTTCGACTGGCGCATCCGGTCGGGGTTTTCCTTCAGAGCGCGCGGGTCAACCTTCATGATCTGCATGGGACGGTTCCTTTCAGGAGAGTTCCGGACCGGCGCCTTGCCAGTCCTTCCTGTCTTCATTTTCTTTTCGAAGACACCTCCCGGACCGCCGATCAGCCGGACTGCCGCAACTGCGGCGGAGCATCCCTGCTGCGTAGAGCGAGCGGGGCTAACAGTCTTGCGAAGGACAAGCAGCCGGGATGACGCAGGCGGCGGTTGAGCGAAAGCGGCGGCAGGAGCACCGATCTGCGACCGGTTCACCTTCCAGCTTTTCTTCTCCTCACTTTCAATTCGAATCGACGCTCGAAGACGATAGAATGGTGAGGGCTCGACCTTCAAAGACGAGACTACGTTCGGCGCCCAAGAAGAGCCAGACCATCGGCGAGCATACGCTTCAGGATCAGCTTTTTACTTTCCGTTGCGGGAGGACCGGCTTCGGAGGTAGCAACAGCAGCAGGCGGTGGATCGGCGGCGTCGGATAGCGAGACCGGCAGAGGCTCTTCGGCCACTGCGGCGACCACAACGTGCGTGATCGTTATTTCATCCGATTTGACCGCGACGGTGACCTGTCCTCCGGAGCGGAGGCGGTCGACGCCCTTTTGAGCGGCCTCCTGCTCACCTAGAGCCTCGACCAGCGATGCCTGCGTCACGAGAAAAAATGGCATGTATTCCCACAGAGTGTTTCGGTGAAGATCTCAATCGCAAAGGTGGCGTGGTCAAGTGCAGCATCGCATTTGCAGCCACATCGGACACAAAAAAGGCGCTCAACCCGTGAGGGGAGCGCCTTCTTCTGTATCCCGGGACAATATCAAACGCCTCAGCAATTGCAGCGAGCACGACATCGTCTCATCAGGAAGTGATGCTCAGATATTGTTGACGAAAGGCATTTTCAAGTCGTAATTCAACTTGCCGCCAGATAGGGCTCGCCGCTTATCAGAATGCCAGGTGAAACAACATGGGCACAGATCCCGAGGCCCGCAGAGCGATCGCACAACGCGCCATTGATCGCGCGAAAGGGCGTGGGACGGCGATCGACACGGATCCTGCCTTCCTTGCCTTACTGGAGGAATGGATCGGGGGAGAAATCGACATGAAGGCCATGCGCTTACGATACCTTGAAATGACCGCTCTACAAGTTGCCGAGCGGCGGGGCTCGCGCAATAGCCTCTCCGGCATAAACCCTTCGGAATCATCGTACGAGGTGACCAAAGAATAAAAAAATGGGCCTGCGGAAAACCGCGGCCCATGAAGTGTGGAGATCTAAAACCTCCAGAGGGGAACAGCTGCTGCGACGGAATTGGGAGGTGACCGTCATGCGCATCAGCTGAAGGCACTTTGCCCGAGTTTTGACCAGCTGGATAACATTTATTGTGCAACGCAGCTATGCAGCTGCCGCGGCGGTCACGTTGTCCAGACCTTCCGCCAGCTGTGCGTCGATTGACCTCAACTTCAACCGCGTTTCCTTGAGGTCGTCTGCGAACGCAAAAGTGCCTCCGTCTCGGGACCGGTAGGACACTAATCGCCGCTTGGCCTCTTCGAGCTGCCGGCGATACTGGTTCTGTTCCACATCGAAGCCCCTGAGAGCGTGTTCCAGGCGTGATATGGCTCCGAGCGGTGTGACCGTCACCGCCAGATCGATCTCGTAGTCGGCCCCGGTGCGCTGTAGCAGCGTCTCATAACGATAACCATCGCCTTTGCCGAAGCGCTCACCCTCATAGACAAGATCGAAGCCACCGATCGTCCCCAGATGCACCTCGCCCTCTTGCCGCAACTGCAGAAGCGTGAGGATCTCTTTCATCAGCGCGCGACCGGCCTCCTTTCGCTCGGTATATTCTTGCCCGAGCACCGTCATGGTGAAGGCATCGCCGCCGGTCGGCTTAAGCCGGGCGGTGTCCTGTTCGATTTCGCCGATACGGCGGTTCGCCGTTTCGATCTCACGCTCTGCATCACGCATCTGTCGGCGGACGGCATACTGATCGTCTTCGTGCGCGGCCCGTAGCCGTTCGAGCCTGGCAATATCGGCTTCGAGGCCAGCCTTCTGCATCAGCCGCGCATCGCCGGAGGCGATAGCCTTTGCCATGGCGAATTGGCTGGCGGCACCTTCGCCGATGTCTTCGAGCCGGCGGATTGAGGTATCTCCCGACAAGGCGGCGGCGATGAAACGGGCCTTGCGCTCATTGTTCTGCCACATGCTGGCGTCGAGCGAACCCTCCGTGGCATAGGCGAAGATGTCGACCTCGTCATGCTGGTTGCCCTGTCGCACGATCCGACCCTCGCGCTGCTCAATCTGCGACGGCAGCCATGGAACGTCGAGATGGTGGAGGGCCTTAAGCCGCAGTTGGGCATTGACCCCTGTGCCCATCGTCTCGGAAGAGCCGATGAGAAACCGGACCTTGCCGGCGCGAACGTCGCCGAACAGCCGCTGCTTGGCCTCGGTTTTCTTGTAATCCTGCATGAACGCGATCTGCGCGGCGGGCACGCCAAGCCGGATTAGTTCATCGCGGATGAACCGATAGGCGGAGAAGCCGCGGGACTTTTCGACATTGATCGTGCCGAGATCGGAAAAGATCATCTGTGCGGCGCCGGGGAGATCAAAGTCCTTGCCGTCAGGGCGGCGATAGATGGCCTCGCCGGTCTCTATCCAGATCCGGTGGGCATTGCGGACCAGCAGATTGAGCTTATTGTCCGCCTCATTGCCGGCTGCCGGCATGACGAAGCGCAGGTCGATCGCGGCATGGCGTCCGTCAGTGATAACGGAGAGCAGAATGTCATCGCCGGGCTTGGCCGGACCTTCGCGTTTCTCGATCGCCTTGATCCTGGTATCGAGCATCTGCTGGTAGGTCTTGAACAGCGCCGTCGGCTTGGCCGTGAGGATCTGCCGGCGGCCGGTAGAGAGGTTGGGCACCTTCACATATTGCCTTAGATCGTCCGGCAAGACGACGTCGGCAAAGGTTCGGAACATGGCAATCAGTTCGGGCACGTTGACGAAGGAGGCGAAGCGGCTGACCGGCTTGTATTTGCCGGACGGCTGGATTTCGAGTTCGGTCGTCGTATCGCCGAAGCAGGATGCCCACGCATCGAACTCGTGAAGCCCGCGCTCAGCAAGTGCCGCGTGGCCAAGCAGCCGTTGGATGGAGAACATCTCGCCAAGCGTGTTGGTGATCGGCGTGCCGGAGGCCAGGACCAATGCGCGGCCCGGGTTTTTCGTCTCGATATAGCGTGATTTGACATAGAGATCCCAGGCGCGCTGCGAGCCGTTCGGGTCGATACCCTTTAGCGTCGACATATTAGTCGCGAAGGAAAGCTTCCGGAATTCCTGCGCCTCGTCGACGACGATCTGGTCGATGCCGATTTCCGAGATCGTCAGCAGGTCGTCCTTGCGAGTGGCAAGACCTTCGAGCCGCTCCTGCAGTCCTTCCTTCAGCCGCTCGAGGCGCTTGCGCGAGACGCGATCCTCGCTGTCGACTTTGGTCAGCAGATCCTCATAGAGCTTCAACTCATCCTGGATCATCGCCTGCTCAAAGGTGGAGGGAACCGCGATGAAGCGGAAGGCTGAGTGGGTGATGATGATCGCATCCCAGGTCGCGGTCGCCGCTCGGCTGAGGAACCGTGCGCGCTTGTCCTTCGTAAAATTGGTCTCGTCGGCGACGAAAATACGGGCATTCGGATAGAGACCTAAGAATTCGCGGGCGGCCTGAGCCAGGCAATGGCCGGGCACGACCAACATCGCCTTAGCAATCAGGCCGAGCCGGCGCTGTTCCATGATGGCGGCCGCCATGGTCATCGTCTTGCCGGCGCCGACGGCATGGGCGAGATAGGTGGAACCATCGGCGATGATCCGCCAAATTCCGCGTTTCTGGTGCCCATAAAGAACGAAGGCGCCAGAGGCGCCGGGGAGTTTGAGATGGGACCCGTCGAATTTGCGCGGCGCGATATTGTTGAAGCGGTCGTTGTACTCCCGCGCCAACCGATCAGTGCGGTCGGGATCGGTCCAGACCCAGTCCTGAAAGGACAGTTTGATCCTCTGCAGCTTGTCGCGCGCGGCCTCGGTATCGACGACGTTGAGGACCCGGCGCTCGCCGTCGACATCCTTGATCACGTCGAAGATCTGTGGGACCCGGCTGTTCAAGGCATCGGCGAGCAGATCGCCGGCATGCCGGCGGCTAGTGCCCCATTCGGATGTGCCGGCGGCGCTGTAGCCGAGTTGGCGAGCTTCGACGGTCCACGACCCGAGCTCCGGCATATGGTGGATGCGGATATCGACTTCCATCGTTTCTTTGACGAAAGCCACGACATCGGCAGCCGGGATCCATGGGGCGCCGAGACGAACCGTGATGTCGGAGGGGCGAAGATCGGCCGGCTGAACATCGGTCAGGGCGCAGACATTGCGCTCATAGATCGGATCGAGCTCGGTCGCCGCTTGCGCGGCAGACAGCTTGGTGCGCACAGCCCCGGAGAGGTACCCATCGGCTGTCTGCCACGATCCATCGGCCGGGTCACGGAAGATAGCCTCTCCCAGCTCGTCGATCACATCAGCTGGATCGCTATGGAGCAGCTCGGCGATATGGTCGATATCGACATGGCCGCGTTCGTTCAGCACGACGGCGAGCGCATCTGCCGGCGATGTGATGCTCGGCGGCGCCGGCGGAGCAATCACCCGTTCGGAGAAGATCGGACCGGGCTTTGCCGTGTCTGTCTCGAGATCGTAGTCCTCGATCGAGGCGACCAGCCAGCAATCCGGGTCATCCCGGAAGGGGGCAAGGTTCGGTTGGCGGTGGGTCTCCTTGACCTCGCCTGTTTCGGCGTCTTCCTGAATGGAAACGGTCGTCTTGTTGACCGGCCCGAAATCCCGCACGAAGCTCGACCAGGCGATACGCAGCCGCACCTGAAGATCACGCCAGGGGCGATCGCTTTCCTGTGCCTTCAACACCTCGCGCACGGCATCGCGGATCGGGATCAGCTTGCTGATGATCCGGATATGCTTTTCCGAAATCCCGTCGCCGGTGCGGCCTTTGCGGACGGTAATCGGCGCAGCCGATCCGTCGAGCATCTGCATCAGGCCCTTGGAGCGGTCGAGGAAGAAGCTGCCCTCGCGAACAGGCACGCCCTTCGGTTGCAGATCGACAATCTCCCCGAGTTCATCTTCCAGATCGAGATCGATGGGCGTGGGCTCGCCGTCGTAGAGGTTCGCCGGCAGAAGATCGACAGCAGCGGCGAGCGCCGCTTCAAGATCTTCGCCATCATGGGAACGGCACGTATAGGTCTCGCCGAACGGCCCCGAGGTCAGGGTGTGGGTACCGAGTACGAAATCAGGATGGTGGGCAAACCACCTGTTGACACGGATCGCACCTTCATCGTTGGTGGCCGGCCTGATCTCATCGACATCGAGCCACAGCTGATTGCCTTCAGCCTCACCGGCCTTGCGTTTGCGGAAGAACAGGATGTCGACAACGACGTCAGTGCCGGCGTCCAGGCGAAAACTGCCTTCGGGCAGACGAATGGCCGCAATCAAGTCTGCGGACTTGGCGATATGCTCCCGCGCTGTCGTGTCCGCCTTGTCCATCGTGCCATGTGAGGTGGCAAAGGCGGCGAGCGCGCCGGGCTTCAGAAGATCGATCGACCGGGCGATGAAATAGTCGTGGAGACGAAGGCCGAGTCCGCGATAGGTGCGGTCCGAGCGGACAGTACGATCGGAAAAGGGCGGGTTGCCGATGGCAAGATCGTAGATCGGCGCCAGATCGGTGCGGGCGAAGTCGCCATTGATAATCCGGGCCTTCGGCTGCAGCAGGCCGACGATGCGGGCCGTGACCGCATCAAGCTCGATCCCGGTGAGATAGGTGGCATCGCGAAAGCGCTCCGGCATTAGGGCCGGGAACAGACCTGTGCCGATGCCCGGCTCCAGCACCCGGCCGCCGCGCCACCCGAGTTTTGCTATCCCAGCCCAGATCAACCGGATGATAAATTCTGGCGTGAAGTGGGCGTATTGGGTGCAGCGGGCGAGGGACGCATAATCTGCCTCGGAGACGGCGCTTTCGAGCGAGGAACCGAGATCGTCCCAGCCTTGCCGGAAATCGACCTCGCCCGGCCGGCGGAACATGCCGTTGGCGAGCTCGTCGGCGCCAAAGCCGGTGAAGCGGATCAGCTGCGTCTGTTCTTCACACGTTGCCGGCCGGTCCTGCTTGGCAATTGCGTCGGTGATGAGGATCGCCGCAACATTCGCGCGGGCGCGATCCTTCCAGGAGGCGCCCAACTCGCGGTCACCATCAAGATAGAAGTTTGCTGGAGACACTGCTCGCCGAACAGGCGCGGCAGTGACGGGGAGGGCAGGGGCCGATGCCGGCGGAGTGGGATCTGGATCATCGTCATTGGCGGGATCGGGAGAGAAACCGCCAAACGCGGTCACACCAAACCCGAGCCCGGAGGACAGGGCAGAGCTGCCGAACATGTCGAAGGTAAAGGGATCATTGCTCATGAAAAGCTCCTTTGGAAAGCGGGCGTGCGAAATCGACCGGTCGAGAGTTCGACGAGTTGCAGCGCTCGGATTGTGGGGACTGTTTCTGGCTTAGGCTGCCAGGACCGCGGGGAGATGGCGCAGATGCACCGGCAGCTTGGCGGCGATTTCGTCGTCGGTCAGCGTGTCGAGCAGCTTCAGGAAGGTACCTTCCTTGCCACCATAGAGCAGCACCGTGCGATGGCCCTGCACTGGCTTCGGCCAGCGGGGACCGGCATAACCGCGATAATCGTCCGCGGTGGTACTCCAGATATGCTCGAGCCGTTCTTCGCGACTCATTGCCCCGGCCAGTCGGGTTTCGCGATCAAGGATCGCAGAGCGCATGGCCTCGACCGAGTTTGGATCAGAGAGATCGCAGTAGGTGTGGAAATAGCGGACGGCGTCATCGATGCGGATCGCGTAGAAGACGGAGGTTACGGAACCGGTCATAAACTCGCGCATCGCAAAGATCGGTCCACGCATCCATAGCGGCGGCAGAATGTCGAGCATATAGGAGTAGGAGGTCTCATCGATTTCGAACCATTCGCCGGCATAGGTGTCGGACTGATCACCGCCAAAACGATGTGGGCGCTTGGCGTGCCGGTCGAACATGCGGAACATGTCGGCGCGCTTGGCCACACCCTGAAACACTTTGCGGGGGAGGGATATCGAAGTCATCGGCCTGGTCCTTCCGGAGTTTTGAGGACCGAAGTCGGCAATGTCGTTTCGACCTCACCATCCTCTTCAGTCCTTCATGACCCCTCCCGAGCGGCCGGCCTCGCGTCCGGGCGGGTCAAGGGCCAGCCTTGGCCGGGCAAAGCCTCCCTTGATGCGACCGGCGCGCATGCGGCAGGCCTCATCTTCTTCTCCATTTTCCTTTCCCATCTCTCCTTCTCTCTGTTCTTCAAGACCTCGTTCCAATCATCCGCCGAAGGTCGAAGGCGCTGCCAATTGCAGCCGGACACCTCGGCGAGCGCACGCAAACGCGCTGCGTAGATGTCTCCTTGGGAATTGCCATCTGTCGCGGCCACCAGTGTCAGCCCCGGCCGGAGGGCGAGTTCGCAGAGCGCTGCATCTGTCGCCGGTGACCACCCGCCGCCTGTACTGAGATAGAGCGTGCCCTCGCGTGAACCCTCGAGCGCTGCGAGGCTCATCGCGTCGATCGCGGCCTCGGTGACGCAAATGCGGTTGGCATCACTCGGACCCAATCGGAACAGAAGCTTCGATCCCCTGGTCGAAAATCCGCGCCATTCGGGTCCGCGTTCTTCCCAGCCGACCACTCGGCCATGGCCATCAACATGCGCCGCCCACATGCTGCCGAAAGGTCCTTCCCGCAGGATGTCTACCCGAATGGCCTGCCGGATTATGGCAGACGGGATCAAGCGCTGCCAAGATAGATAGCGCCACGCGCCCGATCCGGGCGAAGGCGAGCGCCGGCATCGCCAACGGTCAGCAATGGCCTCGTCTGACACTGCAGACCGCGACGGACGCCATTCCGGCCGGGTAAGCTGAAACCCGACCAGCGCTGCGACAGCGTCCGCGGCGGCCGGGAACGTCGTCTTTTCCAGAAACATCGCGAGGCCGAAGACGTCACCCTTCTCGTCACTCAGCGGATCGAACCAGCCTCGTCCGTCATGGGTCACGATAATGATGCTGCCACCATGCCGGTATTTGACGGCGCGACGCGTGCTTTCTCTCAGATCGAGTTCGTATCCGGCTTTCTCCAACAGGGCTTCACAACTGACCCTGGCGCGCAGCGCCTCTAATTTTTCTCGTTTCATATTTCTTTCGGCCGTGTAGCGGACGCTCCTTCTTTGTTGCCGCAATCTGCGGGTCACCTCTGTCCCGCCGCGAAGAGCGGAGGGGGCAAGGGCGCAGTGCGCAACTGACAAAAGTTGCAGCAAGCGCTGCGGTGAAGCTTCCCTTGCGGCCGACAGGTCGCCAGCGGCAGGACATGCGGGTCTCAATGAGACCCGCAGGGGAGATACTCATGAACGATCTCAAGATCGTCTTCGTCATCGAGTTCGTCGGACGGAAGCACGCCGAATTCGTCGCCGGATTTGAACAGGGTGATCGGGACCATGAGGATGCGCGTAAGAGAAAATGCGTGGGCTTGTGCGAGTGCAAGATCCTGTGCCATTTGGGAAACCTCCGTCCGGAGCGGGCCGATCCCGCTCGATGGCTCCTCGAAAGGACCAGGACAGATCGCGATCACCGCGCAGGCGAAGACAAGCGGCGGCAGCTTGCTAGCCGACCCCGATAGTGGGTTGATCGACGGAGATCCGGACTTGGTCCAGGACGCCATCCATAAAGAGCGGGATTGATCTGCTTCGGCCGGAATTGAGGTATCCGGCACAGATCAGTTACGGAAGCCAGTTCAGCATTTGTTGCCGAGCACCTCTCTTGCCAACCCACCAGTCAGCCGCGGCCAGCATTGTCCTGATCGGACTAGGCTTGGAGGACAGCGAAATCCGTCTCAGCTCGTGGCTCTACCAGGGCTACTTCGCTGGCGATTTTTTGACCCGTGCCAGAACTCGTCGAGATCATCATCGGCCCGGCTACGGAACGCATGGCGTTGCGCTTTATAATAGGATCCCAGTAGATCTAAAGCTGCTACAAGCCTGGCATCTATCTGACATCGCTGCCTGTTGCACGGCAATGTATGATCCATCGTGTGAGGAAGCGGATTATCTTTCTCCCGAGAACGGTTGTGACGCAGGCGACACACCACATATCACGAAAGGAGATGCAATATACAGTAACGTTTTCACTAGCTTATCAAAAATCGCATAATGTGAATTATGGAACGTATCGTCAGGCGGACGAACAACCTTGTGAAAAGCAGTCGAAAATTTCCCAAAGCGTATGGAAGCTTCCGCAACGGTAACGCGGAAATTTCCCAACTGTCGTCGTGTGACATGTTTGCCTTTCGCGTGGTAGAACATCTCGATGTTATCAAACACGTCCTGGCGAGCCTCTTAGCGCGAACGATGGACCTTGCGGCGTACCCGCTCCCGCCTGGAGAAGATTGCAGAATCTTTCAGCCACCGCATTGTCATGGCAGTTACCGCGCCGAACTCATCCCTTGCCGGCAGGCAAAACAAGATATCGCCGAGAGGGGAATGAACTCGATTGTAGTGCTTGAGCAACGATGCATAGTCCATGCTGGTGAACTGCGAGCCTTAATCCGAGTGGACCAATACCTGATCCTTCGGCTTACACATCGTCCGCACCAAAAACCGCAGGCGAGGAAGGACAATGAATACCGACTTCCCTTAGCTTCCCTGGCGAGTTACGCGGCCGCTCTTTTTCAGAATATCGCGCTTATCGGGAACGCGAGCTAGGTCTGCCGCCCTCCCCGCGCCTGCATTTTGCACGGCGGCGTAAAGCGGAGGACAGATAGCTGCTAGCCGATACATTCTTTAGTGGCGAAGATGCCATACCTCCGTATGATTGAATGATCTGGGCAGGCGTGATCACTGTTCAATTTCAACCTCCCAATGAACTCTGGGACCTTGTATGCGTATCCACCATCTCAACTGCGGCTCACATTGCCCCCTCGGTGGGTTCCTTTTCGACGGATCGAGCAGAGGCCTACTGGCAAACATCTGCACTCACTGTCTACTTGTTGAGACTCCGAAATGTTTAGTTTTGATCGATACAGGTTACGGACTGAAAGACATCTTGCGAGCATCGGCGCGCAGACTCCCCGTTACCTGGCCGCTTTTTCTCAATACACGCCTTCGCGAACAAGACACCGCGATACGTCAGATCGAGGCCCTGGGCTTTTCGTCGCGTGATGTGCGCCACATCGTCCTCACGCATCTGGATTTCGATCACGCCGGCGGAATCGCCGATTTTCCAGAGGCTGCAGTCCACGTGATGTCAGGTGAGCGACAGGCGGCAGAGAACGCGCGAAGCTTCGTTTCCAGGCAACGTTACAGACCGGCCATGTGGAGAGATGTCACTGATTGGCAAATGTACGAGCCTGACGGTGAGGCATGGTTTGGCCTGAGTTCGGTCCGAGACCTTCGAGGACTACCTCCGGAGATACTCTTTGTTCCGTTGCCAGGTCACACGCTGGGTCATGCGGGGGTCGCGATCAAGTCGGAAGGTCACTGGATTTTGAACGCTGGAGACAGCTTTATGCACAATGGGCAGCTTGATCTGGCGCACCCCTATTGTCCTGTCGGAATCAAAGCCTATCAGGCAATCATGAGCAGCAATCGGCGTGCCCGAATTGACAACATCGAGAGGCTTCGCAAACTCAAACAGGAGCACGGTAACGAGGTCTCAATTTTCGCCTCCCATGACACCGGTCAACTGGCCTCCATGCGTTATGGTAACGTCTCCGGCTAGGGTCAGAAGATGCATCGCCTCCAGTTTCAACTTGGAAAATGACGTGGAACAGGTCGGTCGATCTCAGACCTCCAACCGTTCATCGGCCATCATGCGTGTTCCTCTGACGATTTCGGCCATGCGCACGAGGTCCGGGAGCGTCCTCGCGCCCATCTTGCGCATTGCGGAGCCGCGATGAATTTTTACGGATATTTCGCTCAGTCCCAGCTGTCCGGCCACCTGCTTGTTCAGCAGTCCCGATGTCACCAACGTCATGACCTGTCGCTCTCTCAGGGACATAGCCTGGAACATCTGAACGACACCCGAAACGGTGGACGAGTTCCGCCTTGCTGCGCAGTCTTTTTCGATCGCGATTCCGACCGCGTCAAGAAGTTCCTGATCCCCGAACGGCTTGGGTAGAAAGTCTACAGCCCCCGCCTTCATCGCACGTACCGACATGGGAACGTCGGCATGCCCTGTCATCATCACAACCGGGAGGTTGATACCGTACTCGCCGAGTTTTGACTGAAATTCGAGGCCGTTGATTCCCGGCAGCCTCACGTCCAAGACGAGGCAGCCTGGCTCAGGGCCAATTTCCGCGGCCAGGAAATCCTCCACGTCGGAATACGTCTGACAGCTCAATCCAGCGGATTCAAAGAGAAGACACAATGCCTGAGATAAGGAAGTATCATCGTCAATTACGTAAACGGTTGAAGCGTTCGTCGACATTGCCGGTCCCCATCTTGATCCGACGCCCGCGTGAGGGCTGTTTTTGACGAATGGAAGTATTTCATACCGTCGATAATGAGGCGAATTAAAAGTTGTAAATGCCTAGCCGACGGATGCGCCATTTTCTCTGTGCAATAGCTCTGGAAGTGTTATCAGGCAGAGAGCGGATTTTTTCGGGTCGCCTCAAGGTACACGAGGCAGAGTCGTCTCAAATAGGGCCCCGGAGCCCGTGTTCGTTGCAATCAACTTGCCGCCGTGCGCTTCGACAATCTGCTTACAGATGGCCAAGCCCATCCCGAGGCCGGCTGTCTTGGTGGTAAAGAAAGTTTCGAATAGACGAGAAAGGTTCTCTGGCTGAATGCCGAGACCTCGATCTTCGACCGCGATCACGACGCCGTCTCCTTTGGTGCCAGTCCGCACCTGAAGCAGGCGTTTGCAATGGGGAACCTTCTGCATTTCCTGGATCGCATTGATCGCGAGATTGACGATCACCTGTTGCAACTGGACTGGGTCAACTGCCACTCTTCCACCTTCGTCGGCGAAAATCTTCTCGATAGTCACGGAGTTGCTCTTGAGTTCGTGGTCGACAAATCTCAGGGCTTCCTCAACGAGCGTTACGACCTGAACTGCCACCTTGTCGGCGTCTTTCCCAGTAGCCATTCTCCGTGTCCGAGTTATGACGTCGGCTGCTCGTCTGGCATCGGCAACAATGTTGTCATGAATGAACAGGAGCTTTTCAGTGTCGACGACGGCGCGCTCAAGAAGTCGCCTCCCCGCGGCACTATAGGTCATGATCGCGCTGAGTGGCTGGTTGATTTCATGCGATATCGACGCTGTCATTTCGCCGAGAAGCGCGAGCCTGGTGTGATGGGCAAACGACTTCTTCAGCTCGGAGAGCGAAGCTTCAGCGGCTACTCGTTCGCTAATATCTATCAGGCCGACGAGGAGCCGCCCTTGAGCCCGAAGCGCCGGAGAAGGATTGAATGACAAATGGACGGCCATCGTGGTGCCGTCCAATCGTAGCTGCTCTGTTTCTTCCTCGAAGCCCGGAAGCAGGTAGTACCCAGACTCAAGGGCGCGGATGAAAGTCTTCATACCCTTGGGTGTCCAAAGACTTTTCACCGTCTTGCCGACAAGATCATTCGCAGAAGCCGCGCGGTAGAGCGCCATAGCCGCAACATTCACCTCTGCAACGACAGTTGCCTCCATCGCTTCCTGCAAGAGATGCGGATACGACTCGAGATGGGCCCTGAGATCGGCGACGCCCTCTTGTTTGAGCCGGTTGAATATTTGCCAGAGCCGTCGCGTATCCAAATGTAGTAGGCCCATGCTCATGGCCTGGAAGAGCTCCCTGTAACGAGCTTCGCTGGCAATGAGCTCGGCCTCCGAGCGCTTCCTATCGGAGATATCGATGACACCCACGAGCACCGATCCCTTTCCTTCATGCCCAGGAGGCCAGCATACGGTAAAGAGAGCATTGAACGGAGTACCATCCAGACGGGTGAGAACCGTTTCTGCGGAAAGGCGTGGCTCCCGCCTTATTGCACAGAGCAATGCATCGGCGAACAGGTGTCTGCTTTGCTTTGGCCATGCAGCCTCAACATGACCACCAATCATCGCTTCCCGGCTCTCAGCGCCGAACATCTCCACCGTCTTCTCATTCACATCGAGCACGATCGTGTTGCGCAGCGCTTCCTCGATCCATGCATCATCGGTGTGGAAGTGGCTTGCGAGGTCACTGATGCCAGCCTGCATCAACTCGCCGATCATCCGCCGAACACCGGAGAAGTCGAGTTCCCAAAAGGAGGCGGCCATAGCTTGAAAGATATTCTCATAGCGATGAGAGGCGATGCGAAACTGTACCGCTATCTCGTCAACGCGCGTCAAGTCTCGACTCCGCTCAACGACGAAGGAAGGTGTCCCCTGATCATCGCGCGCCAGCGTCCAATCTAGACCAATCTTCAGTTCCATTCCCATTGCCGACCGCCGAAAGCACTCGCCTGACCACTCCCCGGTGTCGAGAAGCAAGCGTTTCATTTCGTCCAGACCATGGGGATGTCGCATCGCAAGGAAGTCATTGATGTTGCGACCCTGCGCCGCGTTGACGGGATGGCCGTAGAGGGCTTCTGCCGCCTTGTTGGCGAATAGAATAACATCATCCATGCCAAAGATGACAACCGACTCAGGGATTACATCCAGAGCAGACGCCAAGGCTACTACGTTCGGCAATCGCCTTGCAGGCAAGACCGAGTCGACCGACATAGTTCCAACCTCCAGCGTCAGCCTACCAGAAAATACGGTACAGACATTCGAGCAATAATTCACTGTCGAACGGCTTTTCCAGCAAGAATATCTGCTCCGATTCCATAGCTTCTTCAAGAACTGCCTTATCCTTCAGGGCCGTGATCATGATAACTGGCAAATAACTACGTCGGTTAAGCATGATTTTTTTGAGTTTAATTCCGCTCATTCCGGGCATATTAACGTCCGTTATGAGGCAGTTTACTGCCTCAGCCTCCGCGGAATCAAGGAAAGATTCGGCCGATTCGAAACCTGTCGCGGAATAGTCCGAAACCTGAAGGAGACCGACCAAGGCATTTCGTAGCGACTTATCGTCATCGACGACGGCAACCGAGATTTCACTCACGAAGATATCCAATCCACTGGCCTGATAAATGACAGCTTTAGCGATCATGAGACACCTGTGAATTATACGATGGTTTGGGCTGCCTTTGGCTTCCGGTGCCAAGCAGCGCACACTGCCACCGCCCGTTAACTGCCTAACGCGCCAACGCGGATGATGACATCCCCTCGTAGAAAACCACCTTCGGCTGGCGACCTCCTGCCCTAGCAGGCCAGCTCGCTTTGGCGTTGCGATCGATCACCGATAACGACAGTCTCAACCGAACATCTTCACGGCAACCCGGGCAACATGCGCACCTTGATACCGCGCGCCATCCAGTTCCACGGCCGACGGCTGGCGGGCACCGTCGGTTCCCGCGATGGTGCTGGCACCATACGGCGACCCTCCTTTAACTTCCTCAGTTCCAGACTGGCCCGCAAATGCGTAAGGTAAGCCTACGACTACCATGCCGTGATGCAGGAGCGTCGGGATGAAGCCCAGGATCGTAGACTCTTGACCACCATGCTGAGTCGCCGACGATGTAAAGACGGAGCCAATCTTGCCGACCAGTTTACCTTGTGCCCATAGGCCCCCGGTCTGATCGATAAAGTTTCGCATCTGGGCGGTTACCGTGCCAAAGCGCGTTCCAGAACCAAAGATAATAGCGTCGTACTGATCGAGCTCCGATACCAATGCCACCGGCGCGGATTGGTCCATTTTGTATCCACGCGCCGCACAAACTTCTCCCGATAAGAGCTCGGGAACGCGCTTTACGTCCACCTCAGCCCCCACTGAGCGAACGCCTTCGGCAATCGCCTGCGCCATTGTCTCGATGTGACCGTATGCGGAATAGTACAGGATCAGAACTTTGGCCATTGTCATTTCCCTCTGTCAACGTTTTGCGTGTTTTCTAAATTCCGACGATGACCTTTTCCCGGTCACCGTCCGTTCGACGGACGATAGGTGCGATCTGTCGGCGGCGTCAGAGCTCCGCTTTCAGGAAAGCGTGAATATAATCTGCCGAAAGCTGCGGAAACTGGTGATGCGGTCCGTGTCCGGTACGAGGCATGATCAGAAGTTGAGCACGTGGTATCTTGCGGACGAGCGGGAACCAGTTGTCGGCAGGCGTGCCGGGGTCGTTGTCGCCGCAGATTATCAACATGGGCACATCAGACTTGGTCAGTCCCTTACGAATACCTTCCTTGTCTTCGTGGAATTTCTCGGCGGCTGCAAAGTAGAGCTTGAACACGTTCATGCTGGACGGGATATGCTCGGTTACTCCAGCGCGAGCGTAGATGCGATCATGCGAAGCCTTGGCGGCAGCGAGACTCTCTTCGTACGCGGGTTCGAAGAATAGAGTTTCCTCGTCCTTCAGGTCGTTGACCGGCTTCACCGCGAGCTCAAACCAGTCGTCGCGCATGGCGTGCTCAACCTTGCCCGCAGGGTTGGTGCCCATGAGGATCGCTCGATTGACCATCTCAGGGTGTTTGACGAGGAAGGTCTGGCCCAGCGCTCCTCCCCACGACCAGCTTACCAAATTGAACTTGCCAATGCCGAGCACTTTGGCGAACTTCGCCATCGTATCGGCGACGGCGACCATGTCGGGGGGAAGCTGGCCTTCGGAGTAGCCGACGCCAGGATAGTCGACCATGATGACACGGTAGTTGGCCGCCAGCGCGTTGATGAAGGCCGGGTCCCAGGTGTCGATGGTTCCACGCAACCGGGTAAACATGATGATGGGGTCTCCGGACCCCAGTTCGCGGTAGGCGAGCTTCACGCCATCAACCTGTACGAAATTCCTTTCAGCGCTGCCGGCAGACGCGTTCGCGAAGACCTGGAACGGTAGCGAGGCACAAAACATGAACAATGCGATGACAGACTTCATTGACGTGATCCTTGTGGGGGCGAGTTTGAATTGGTACAGCCTCCTTCGTTCGCCAGACAGGGAGGTAGCGATGCGTCCCGCGAGAGGAGCGGAACGCATCGGAGCGCGCCGTCGCAAGTGGCGGCACATGCAAGACCAACGCTCGGGAATGCAGGGCTCGGTTCTATTGGGGAACCGTGCCGAGGTACCGTGGGGCGGGCCTGTCGAGCGAGAGATGCGGCCCCAACTCGTGGCGGGCGGCATCGAACGCCTTCCAAAGGTTTTCGTTGCGGAGCGACGGGATGGTGACGAGTTCGCCCGCATCAAACCCGGCAAGCGCTGCGTCAACCATATCGCCCGCATCCATCATCATCCCGGACGGGATCACTGTTGTGTCCAAACCCGCTCGCTCAAAGATTTCGGTTCTGGTGAAACCGGGAAGGACCGCCTGGACTCGGACGCCCTTCTGCCGGAGTTCGACGTCCAGAGCCTGGGTCAGGGACAGCACGAACGCCTTTCCCGCAGAGTAGCTTCCATTGAAACGTTCCGGCATCAAAGCGACGACGGACGCGATGTTGATGATCGCTCCCGAGCCCTTCTGGCTAAAGGCTTTCGCGGCTGCGACGCTCAACGCATGCAGGACACTGACATTGAGATGGAGCATGCGTTCGAGTACCTCATCGTCGGAATCCAAGACACCGCCACTCGGCCCAACGCCAGCGCTATTAACGAGAAGTTCGATTTCTTTGTCTTCCCGGATACGCTTCAGCAAGAGCTCGAGATCGGCACGGATACTTAGATCGAGCGGTAAAGGGGTGGTGGAGGTTGCGTAAGTCCCAGTCAACAGATTGGCCGCAGAACGCAATCTCGCCATGTCTCGGCCGATAAGAATGAGGTCATAGCCACGTGCGGCCAGCCTCTCAGCGTAGATAGCGCCAATACCGGAGGACGCTCCAGTGACGATAGCAGTGGGTCTGGGCATGGTTGTCTCCCTGTCGAGCCGATATGCGACGTTTGGTGCTGACGTGCGGAGCCGTTGCGACCCCACACGCACTTGTTTAAGCGGCGTAGTGGACGCCGAGACTCGTGACATTCGACCCGCCGGCGCGCGCATTGCGCATCGCCCAATCGAGTGCATAATCGGCGACCTCTTCCCAGCCTGGTTCGATGCAGGTGAAATGGGAACGGTCCTCAAAAATTTTGAGCGCCGTTTTGGAGGGTGCGCGCTTCTGCCTTTCGTAGATTGCCCTGGTCATGCTTGCGTCGGCGATCAGGTCGAGACCGCCCCCGATGAGAAGCAATGGAGCCCTGTCAGGATTGTCCCACCGAACCTTGCCGATCGACGTCAGGATGCCGTCCCAGTAGACCTTGCCCGCCGTCGGCACGATGTAGCGGTCGTAGTACTCGTCGATCTGGTTTTTCGGGAGGGCGTTGGCAAAGCGATTGCCGAAAAAATCGCGTGACATGTGCATGGTACGCTTCCAGCTACCCCACGACCCCAGGACGGGTAATGCGGATACGATCGAATGTATTCCGAGCCGGACCCCAGTCGTCGGAGCAGGATCGATTGCAACACCTGCGACGCCGAAGCCACGGTCGAGCAGTATCTGGGTCCAGACCCCCCCGGCCGAGTGACCCATCAAGATAGGTGCCTCAGATAGCTTTCGGATTTCCGCCTCGAGATGGTCGATGATGCCGTGGACACCGACAGCTTTAAGCATCGGATGCGGGTTGGCGCGGAGTTCGGCCGGCTCGCGGTCGTCGTAGGGCCAGTTCGGCGTCACCACCGTGTAACCCTTGGCTTCGTAGTGGGCCCGGAAGCCTTCCCAGCTCTTGGCGTTGAGCCAGGCACCATGAATGAGCATGATGGTCTTTGTCATCGTGATTATCCCTGTTCAAGCGCCTCGGCAAAGTTCAAGACGAACCCTTGAAGAAGGCTAGGAGATCGGCGTTGATCACGTCCGGATGGGTGGTACACATGCCGTGCGGAAGGCCGGGATATGTCTTCAGCGTGCCCTTCTTCAGCAACTTTGCTGACAGAGGCGCGGAGTCGGCATATGGCACGATCTGATCGTCGTCGCCGTGCATCACGAGAACCGGAAGCTCGATCTTCTTGAGGTCTTCGGTGAAGTCTGTCTCCGAGAAGGCCTTGATGCAGTCGTAATGGGCCTTCGCTCCGCCCATCATCCCCTGCCGCCACCAATTCTGGATCACGCCCTCAGAGACTTCGGCACCGGCACGGTTGAAGCCGTAGAATGGGCCGGCCGGAACGTCCCGGAAAAACTGGGCGCGGTTGGCGATCAGCGCTGCGCGGAAGCCATCGAACACTTCGATCGGCAGGCCGCCGGGATTGTTTTCGGATTTCACCATGATCGGCGGTACGGCACCGATGATGACGGCTTTCGACACACGGCCAGGCTTGGAGCGTGCAACATAGTGCACGACTTCACCGCCGCCGGTGGAATGGCCGACATGGATGGCGTTCTTCAGGTCCAGCTTCTCGGCGAGTTCCGCGACATCCGCCGCATAGGTGTCCATCTCGTTACCCGTGTCCGTTTGGGTCGAGCGTCCATGACCGCGCCGGTCATGTGCGATGACGCGGAAACCCTGGCCGAGGAAAAACATCATCTGGTTGTCCCAGTCGTCGGCGGACAGCGGCCAGCCATGATGGAAGACGATCGCCTGGGCGTCCTTCGGACCCCAATCCTTGTAGAAAATTTCGGTGCCGTCTTTCGTGGTGATGTAGGACATGATGAGGTTCCCTTGTTCGTTTGCGGTTGATTTTGTGGCGGCCAGTGCCACCCTTGGAAGAGCTGCGGCGGCGAGCGCTACGCCGCCGCCGACAAGCAGATCGCGCCGGGTCGTGGTGATCGAATTCTGTGCGATTGTGGTGGCGTTCATTTTCGTCTCCTTGGCCGCGTGAATGCCTCTGTTCGACGAGATGAAGCTTGGCGGACTAGGACCTGTAACGCGAGTAAACGGTCGTAAATCGGTGATAATCGAAATTGCGGCTACGCGACCGTCACGAACAATGGGACCGGCCGCTCTTGGCCGGTCCCGAGAACCATGGTCGCTACGGTCAAGCGGCCACAAACCGGTAAGCGCCTCCCGCCCGGTCAGCGTAGCCGACGCCTGGATAAGTCCAGTGATAACCAAGAAGCTTCAGCTTCTCGCTTGCGGCTCGATCTAGGAGCGCGCGGCGGTTCCTCAGCGCAAGCTCACCGTCGGTGTCGAAACCAAAATGCCAGTCGGGATGCTCGAAGAAGATCACGTCGTTGGTACAGGCATCCCCTGTGATCAGGAGGTTGTCGCGGCCGGCGAGCTCGAGGGAGATGTGACCTGGTGTATGCCCCGGCGTGTCGATAACCGACATTCCTGGCACGATCTCGTCTCCGTTCCTCAACAATGTCGTTCGACCCTCGACGGCAAACAGATCGCGCTGGGCACCCTTGGCGAATCCGTGCAGCGCCTTAGGTCTCCGCGTTTCAAAGTTCTTGTCTGTCCAAAAATCCCACTCGTTCCGGCCGATATAGTACCGGGCGTTGGGATAGAGCACTTTGCCGTCACTTGTCGTCGTCGCGCCGGAATGATCCGGATGTGCATGAGTAAATACGACCTTAGTAATCGAAGATGGATCGACGCCCGCTGACCTGAGGTTCCCTTCAAGTCTTCCGGTGCTGGGCTGGAAATTTCCTCCTGCACCGTTGTCGATCAAGATTAGGTCATCGCCATAGCGGATGAGCGGAATGTTCGCCTGAACACGTGCACCGGTTATGTCGCCGCCCAAAGATGTGAGAATTGGAAGCCGGACTTCGGGGGCGGCGTCAGGGAGCAAGATGTCTGCGGAAAGGGTCAGAAAGCCGTCACTCAGAACGGAAATGTCGAAATCGCCATGGATGAAACGATGGGCCACCGCGGCGTTTGCAGGCATACCTGGCGAGCCCGCCAGCGCAGCACCTGCGGCGAGCGATAGGAATTGCCTTCGGCTTGTAGAGTAAGGTGGTAAACGGGTCATCGACATGTCTCCTTTGATTGGAAGAGTCATGTCGAGTTTGGAGGGGTCGCCGGTCAGGTACGAGTGAATGGTTGTAAATGGCTGCAAAGGAGCAAGAGGATGGTCACAGCAGTAGCTGAGCGATCCATCTGATGTCGGTCTCGCCGCTCAGGACAATGCACCCTTTTCGTGAAGGCTCCGTCGCGGGTGTGCGACTTGTAAGCACCACTAATCTACCTCGTGAAAGAAATCCTTCCTTCAGGGTCGAGACGCCTTCCGAATTGATCGGATCAACTACGAAGAAGGCAGCCCCATCGAAATCGTCGACTACTATCTGTTCTAAGGATAACGCATCGGCGATGTCGTCGCGGGCGATGTGATCCTGCAAAAACATTCCAACGACCGGGTCTTGCGAAAAGCGCCGCATGTGTCCTGCCACATGTGGAAATCCGCCCCCGTCACATGCAAAGACGGCTTCTCCTCCCAGACGCCTCACCTCGGAATATGCCATCGCAACACCGCGAGCGAGTTCCCAATCGGGCTCGACCATGGCGTGCTCGCCGTCCAAGACGAACAGAATTCTGCGTTGAGTCTTCACCATGCCCTTGCCTCGGTTATGAAAAACCTATTCGGGCGTGGCGGAAGGAACCAGTGAGGAGTTGTGAATCGCTGTAAACGTGGGCAGCCGGTCACTGGAAAGAACGGTTCTGCGGCCGGTCGCGCTTATTTTCTACTCCCTTGATCACTCCAGCTTCAGCTCCAAACTGGTCATCCGGCCGAGACAAAGATCGGTAGGCGTCTATCCTACTCTGCCATGCTGCAGCTGATTGAGATTTTGCCTCGGCTTCGGCCGCCTCGAACCATTTATCGACCACTGCTGAGGGCGGGTTTGCCAACCCCTGATAGAGCAGCTGGCCTTTTATGCGCAGGAGTTCCGGTTTACACCACCTTTCTCCCGAGGACTCGCAGTGGGTGAGCGCGCTGTCGATAACCTGGTTCGCTTCGGCAAACTTTGTTAGCGCGGCGAGCGCGCGGACCTCAACCGACTGGAAATAGGTTCGGAATAAGTTGAATCCCGCGTGGTCGAGAACGGACATGCTCCTCCTCAATTCGACAAGGCAATCTTCTGGCTTTCCTTCCTCAAGCAGAATCTCTGCCTCGTAGCACCGCGCATAACAATTCCACACATCCAGGGATAGGGACTTGGTATGGTCTTTGAGAAGCGCAATGTATTTCTTCGCAAGGTCAAAGCGGCCCTCTAGGAGAGCGAGAGGGCACGCGGCCTCTGCAAGAACATTCGACAACGAAAGCTCATGTCCAATTGAGATCGCATACTCGACACTGGACTGGGCCTCGACCAAGGCGCGATCACCCTCGCCAAGCACCCAGAGGTCTCGAGCCAAGATGATCTTTGCTGTGATACGCTGGTCGAATTGAAACCGCGTCGTCTGGCCGGTGGGCAATGCATCGTATTCGACGATCATCTCCTCTAGCAAGGCGCGGGATTGACTGTGGCGGCCAAGCCAATGAAGCGTCGCTCCCATAATGCGCTTGGCCACCACCTTGTCGACAGGATCATTCGATTCCGCCGCCACTGTCGCAAAATCGTGGGCGAACTGTAGCCCCAGCTGAGGTTCGGCTCGATTGATCGCGTCGACCCATATCGCCCAAATGGCGCGCAACTGGTAGTCGACGTCACCGAGACGCTCGGCGATCCTCAATGCCGCCGTCCAGGCGGCGACCCCCTTTTCGGGCACCTCCGTCGACCGCATCTGTGGCCATCCCAGCGCCGCATACAATTTCATCCGTCGTTGCTCGTCGAGATCGGGATGGGCGTCGAGATAGGCGATCGCTTTCGTTACCCAATCAAAGCATTCGTCGAGAAGCGATAGCCGGAATAGCAGCGGTAACGACGCCACCGTCAGCCGCACCCCTAAAATCTGGTCTCCGCCTAGCTCGAACGCCCAGTCCAGCGCAAGCCGCAGACTGGAAACATGCTGCTCAAAGTCTAGGGACCAGTCTTCAGTGGACGCAGAGTATAGTTCCTGCTCGCTTATCTCGAAGAGCTCCGAGAGGTATTCGGCGAGACGTGACATCACAGAGGAATAATGACCGCTCTCAACCAGCTTTTCGACAGCGTAGAACCGGGTGGTGTCCAGCAAGCGGTACCTGGTGGTGTCGGACAGCGCCTCAGCAACCATGAGCGATTTCGACACGAGGCTTTCAACGACCTCATCGGGGTCATCAAGAACTGCCGAAGCAGCATCGGGCAAGAACCAACCGCGAAAAATCGAGAGCCGCTGGATTGCTCTCTGTTCTTCCGGCGTCAGGACGAAATAACTCCAATCGAGAGTAGCGCGAAGTGTCTGGTGGCGGAGCAATGCGGTGCGCCGCCCCCTGCTGAGTAGCCGAAAACTGTCCTTGAGGGATGTCGACAGCGCCTTGGCCGACATCGTGTCCATTCGCGCTGCGGCCAGCTCGATCGCGAGAGCGATGCCATCGACCTGTTGGCAGAGCTCCACTACATGGGACAAGTCCTCATCGCTCAGCTTGTACCCGCCGCGACATGCTGCGGCCCGGTTCACAAAGAGTTGCACGGCTGGAGATTCCATTGCCTCGGCAACCGAACTTCCTGTCTCAGGGAGGTCGAGCGGGCTGAGGCGGTGAACCCATTCTCCCGCCGACCTCAAGGGCTCTCGGCTGGTTGCAAGGAACCGCGGTGATTCCGTCCGACTTAGAATGGACTCTACGAAAACCGCAGCCTCATCCACGACATGCTCGCAACTGTCGAGCACGATGACGATGTCACGCCCCTCCAGCACCTCGGCAATCGCGGCATCGATGTCATCGTTACGCGGCGGAATATCGAGTTTGGAAGCCACCTCCGTCGATATAAGTTCGCCTGAGCTGAGTTCAGCCAGATCGACCCAGATAACTTCGGCAAACGATCGACCAAGCACCGCACGCGCGACAGTGGATTTCCCAATACCGCCTGGCCCTACAATTGTTAGAAGTCGCGCGCCTAACAATTGTTCAGATAGTCTCTCGAGGACAGCCGCACGTCCAAAGAGCGTTGCATTCGCACGACGTTCTGTCGGAGGAACCTGGTTTGGGCCGGGTAATGCCACTTCAGACGCACCCCGTGCCTTCCGTCTGACTTCGGCGAGGAAGGTATAGCCGCGACCCGGCACATTAGTAACGTAGACGGACTCTCTTTTTGTATCACCAAGGGCACGACGAATGGCAGATATGTGCACCCGCAGATTGGTCTCATCCACGAAGGTATCTGGCCAAGCGTGCCGGATGATTTCCGCGTTGGTAAGAAGCCTCCCAGCATTCGAGGTCAAGCAGACAAGAATATCCATCGCCCGGCTTCCAAGAGCCACCGGACTACCGTCTCGCGTGAGTGTTCGCTTTCCCGCCTTCAGAGTGAAGGGGCCGAATTCGACCTCATCGTCCACCATCGGGTTCCCAACCATCCGGCCTGCCATGCGTCAGTTGATCCGCTAGCTCCTTCGAAATTTGACAATAGCTAGGTTCGCTTCGCAAGCAAAGAGGGTATAGGCGGAGCTTTCGACACGCGCCTCTGGGTAGCTCAATCCGCGATCACGAACCTCTTCGGCACACGCGCCTCTTCGGCACACGCGGATTGTGGCGCGGCTTCAGGCTTTCGGACCGCAACTGTCGAGGAGTTTTCTGATAGTCGTGACCCCCTTGGCTGTGTCCGACCAAGTCTGTCGCCAGATGAGAAGGCCAACCGAACACGTTGTCGCCACTATGAGAGGAATGGGTCCCAGAAACCAGAATGCGGCGGCCACAGTGAAATAGTAGGATCGCACCCCGACGCTGAAAGACCTGAGCGCAGGATTGAGCACGAGGGTCAGGGCGTTGGTCCACGCGGTGATGTCCCTGTCCTCCTCGCGCGAAGGGCTGGCTCCGATCGCAGCCAGACAATAGTTGATTTGTCTAACCGCCCATATGAAGTCGGATAGCCCACGTAACAGGGTAGCGATTATCAACAACACCTTACATTGAAAAAACCACAGCGGGTCCTGCGCGGTGAATCTGGCGATGAGACCAGAATCCAACCCGTAGTTAGGTTCCATGAACAAGGCGCTGCTCATGCCTACAATGACGATTAGGTTCGCCGATCCGAAAAACGACGCCGAGTTGATCGTGTGACCGAGGATGGCAGCGTCCCCAATGAAGTTGTTGTCTCGGGTCAGCACTTCCCGCATCCAAGCGGCGCGGATACGCACCATGTCGATCAAGAGACTGTCGTGCGGTCTTGGCCAACCAATCGCCATCAGTGGTTCGATCGCTATCCAGACCACCACGAAATAAGAGATCGCCGCAATGTTCAAAATGTCCATGACGCCCCCGGCGTAACCCCGCTGTAGTTGTTACCTCACAGCGCTGATCGCTCTGGGCGCAAAGAAAGATTCCTTCCGGTACTCGCCAGGCGAACGGCCAAGCTGCCGTCGGAATGCCCTCGCGAATGCGGACTGAGAGGAGAAGCGGCAGGCGAAAGCAATTTCGGCAAGCGGCATGTCCGATGTGGAGAGCCAGGACAAGGCTCGATTGATCCTGCACACTCCGATGTAACCGTTTGGGCTTTGACCTGTGGCAGCCTTGAATGCCCTTGCAAAATGATGTCGACTAAGGCACGCAACCGCCGCGATTTCCGCCACAGTCAAATCGGTTTCCAGGTTGTCCTGTATGTACTCCAGGACCCTTTTCAACCGTCGTTGGTCCAGGGCACCCACCGGACCGCCGATCCGGCTCGCGGCGGCGTGGTGCTCGGTGTATCGCCCGCATATATGGGTCAAGAGTACGCTGGCGAGATGTTCCATCAACGTTTCACCGCCCGCAGTTTCTTCCCGGATTTCGGCAAGGATGCGGAGACAAATCTGGCGGACGAACTCGTCCTCAAGACCCGCGCGGTAAAGGCTCGCGTCAAAAGCTACAGGCCGCGACGCCATCGCGGACAGCGTGTCGATCTGCTCGTCTGATATGTAGACGTGCAGAACTTCGGGGATAGCCTCGGTTATACTGATCTCGTCTTCTTCCACACCCTTCGGGCAGAGCCAGATCGTTCCCGACCGACTTGGAGTAACCTGCAGATTGCCGTTTCCCCTCCGTACGACCGTGCCATCGCGGGTTCCCCGAACCGCAAACGTTATCTCCGTTTTCGACGAGCAAATATCAGGGATTTTACCAGATGGATGTGCTCGCAACTCGGCTGCCAAGCCCGACCAACCTCGACCACGGGAGGATACGAGCAGTCCAGCATCGGGGAACTTCTGAAATCCATGCTCATGCAACGAGTTCATCACGGCCACCTCCGGGAAATTTCGCCCCTGTAGCGTTTGTAAAGCCTCGCACAGCCCGAAATCAAGCGGAACAGCACGCAAGGTCAAAACCACGGCACGCCGGGGCAAGGCGCGGGTCATCACCAATTATACTATTGAGCTTAGCAGCTAAGTCGCTTCGTGGCCTGGCGAGTCCAATTGATGGACCGACTATCCGCATTTCTTTGAATACATGGTTTTTGCAGGCTAAACGGCCCGAGCGGTGACCTTGGTTTATCGGGTCTCTGAGGGCTGCAGGCAAGGTTGGCCAAAAGTCAGAACACGCTGGTGAATAGATAGTATCGCTGGAGTTCGAGGTTGGAAGAGGAATTTTATTTCGGGAGGTTTTGCTTGGTCCCTGCGAGGCGAACCCTCCTGCAGGGAGAGACCATTGTTCCGATCGGCAGTAGAGCGATGGATATACTTCTATTCCTCACTGCCCATCCCGGGAGCCTCAAGACCAACCAAGAGATCGTGAAGCACGTATGGCCGGAAACCTTTGTAGGCGACGCTAATCTTCGGGTTCACGTCTCCGCATTGAGAAAGGCGCTTGGCGATACGAAAGCCGAGCCTCATTTTATCGCCAACGTTCCAGGTCGCGGGTATGTGTTTGTCGCGCCCGTGGAGCGCCGCCCCTCAAAGGCCGCCCCCCTCCCCCTAAAGCGACAGGTTTATCGCGGTATCGAGCGCTCGAAGATTTACGGTCGCGACCAAAGCATAAAAGCGGTGTTGGCGCAGCTCGTTCAAAGTCGTCTTGTCACCATAACGGGACCGCGCGGCATCGGAAAGTCGACCGTGGCGACCGCGATTGCGGCGATATTGTCGCGTCGGCTGGACGTCCATCGGGTCGAACTTTCAGATGTGGCTTCAGGTGAGCTTCTATCCACTGTAATCTCAACAGCGCTTGGCCTCCGGTCCCGTGCCGGTGATATGGTAGGTACAATTTCGAGCGCTCTTGACGTCAAACCTGCGCTGGTCGTGTTGGACGGATGTGAGCATCTGATAGACGATACTACCAGGTTCGTTGAAGCGGTGCTGAACCGCACGACCTCGGTTTGTTTCTTGGTTACGAGCCGCGAGCCGCTTGGGGTAGTAGGTGAACGTGTGCACCGTTTGTTGCCCCTGAATGTTCCAGAAGCTGACGCCAGCCTTGAGGAGGCCCTGAAGTCGCCCTCAGTCCAACTTTTCGTGGAGAGAGCAGATGCATATCTCGGCGGATACGAGTTTCGCCCAGAAGATGTTCCCGTAATCATCGACATATGCGCACGGGTTGACGGGATCGCGCTGGCCATTGAACTCGCGGCCGGTCGCCTCAAACCGATGGGCTTTGCATCCCTTAGCAAATCGCTCGCCGAGTGTTTCAATGTTCTCAGCCACGGGCGGCGCACGGCCCTACCAAGGCACCAAACACTACGGGCGGCCCTGGAGTGGAGCTACATGTTGTTAACGCCAGCCGAGCAAGTCGGACTTGCCGAACTGTCCGTCATCAGAGGTTGGTTCACCATGAGCGCGGCGGAGTCGGTGATGACCAGTAACGCCGATGATCTCCTAACGACTCTTGTCGCCAAATCGCTGGTCGTCATCTCTCAGAATGCGAATGATCACGTATATCGGTTGCATGATACCACGCGCATCTACGCAGGCGAAAAACTTGCGGAGCGCGGAGAATTCGACGCCACGATGGGGAGGCTCGCAGATTTTCTGTGTAAACTACTCGACAGCTCCGCCTTGACGACGGACCCGCATACCATGGCTGACGACGCGAGCGACTTCGGGTATGTTGTCCCCAGCCTCAGGGCCTGCCTCGATTGGGCTTTGACCGGACCAGGTGACAGGCTGCTCGGGGCGCGGCTTACCGCCGCGGCTCTGCCATTGTTCTTCAAGCTATCTCTCTTCGACGAATTGATTGCTGCAGTTTCCGCATCGATCGCCTTCCTTGACGTCAACCCAGAGGTCGATGAGGCCTGCAGAACGAAACTGTACGCGGCGCTCGTATGGCCACAGCTCATGGCCGCCGATGCTCCGGAAGGAGACGTCGAGGCATGGACCTCGTCGAGCCGCATTAGCCAGAAACTTGGGGATGTGGGTCATCACCTTCGATCTGGGGACTATGGATAGACGCAGATGAAGGGAAGCGATGTATCGCCTGGCACCGTCACCCTCAGACGTATCGCGCTAGCCTATTTTCGGTTCGGAGACAGGGAGCCCAGGTCGTTCTCGCCACTGCAGCGGGCGGTCATGCCAATTTGCCCAACTTCAGAGAGCCTTACCCGCTGAGGACGAGCGCCCGTCCTTTTTCTCCTCGACAAAGGGGCGAGACGACCTCGCCAACACACTGCCCCCGGGCAAATGATACTTCCGGATTTCGACGCATCTCAAAGTTCAATATGCTGGCATGATAGCTAACGACAGAAGCCACGCCATGGCCTCCGCCTCAGATTGACGTGAATTGCGGGAAGCCGGTCGCGATAGTTCCTGGAAAGACCTCCGAAGTTCCCCCGTATCCAACTGGCGGACGCCTTCTGACTTTAGAGCAGCCCAACTCAGCGGCTCTCCTCGCGGCACATGCCTTTCATATAAGCGGAATGGAAGGCCGTAGACGCATCGTCTGGCCATTGAAGAATCGTTCGCCGTTCGCACCGATTTACGACGCTTAACTCGCCAGCGAAACCTCGCTCAGGCACCGTGATCTTGTCAGAAGCCGACGAGGGAAGATGACACGAACGAATAAGCGGACACCCTCGCATGGCGCTTACCGGCGAAGACACAAAGCGAGGGGGCCACGGAAGCAAAACCGAATATCGGCTGAGTTAAACCAAAACGGGGTACAGGTTGATGATCTTTCTCGCGCTACTCATCGGTGGCATTTCAGGCTTGCGGGCGATGACGGCTCCAGCCGCGGTCGCTTGGGCTGCGAACCTTGGTTGGTTCGACATTTCGCAAACACCGCTGGCGTTCGTTGGCTATAGGTGGTCTCCTTGGATTTTGACAGCTCTGGCGGTTTGCGAGCTTATTGCCGACCAACTCCCGAGCACTCCTTCGCGGAAAGTGCCGATCCAACTCACCACACGCATTGTCATGGGCGGTTTATCTGGTGCGGCAATCGGTGCGGCAGGAGGATCGTTCGCCGGCGGGTCGGCCGCAGGGATCATAGGCGCTGTCCTCGGCACCTACTGCGGCGCAGCTGTCCGCAGCAAACTCGCGGCATCCTTCGGAAGCGACCTTCCCGCAGCCCTCATTGAGGACGTAGCCGCTGTTGGGGGTGCACTACTTATCGTTTGGTCTGTGTCATGAGGACTTTCGACGCCATTTTCATCGGCGCAGGCCAAGCGGGGCCCTTTCTGGCGGCTCGAATGGCCTCCTCAGGGCGCAAGGTCGCGCTGATCGAGCGTAGGTATCTAGGCGGCACCTGTGTCAACGCCGGATGCATGCCGACAAAGACGCTCGTCGCGAGTGCCAGGACCGCGCATGTTATTCGCCGTGCTTCCGAATATGGGGTTTCGATTGTTGGTAAGATCGAAATCGATATGAAAGCCGTGCATGACCGGGCGGAAAAAGTAACGCTTGACGCTCGCCGTGGGCTGGAGGTTTGGTTCGACGGGCTCAAGAGCCTGTCGTTGATATATGGACACGCCCGGTTTGCAGACCCCGCCACTATCGAGATCAACGGGGAGCGCATCACCGCCCCGCAAATCTTCATTAATGTCGGTGCACGTCCGTCTATTCCCGATTACCCTGGCCTCACCGCAGTGCCGTACCTGACCAGCTCCTCCATACTACAGCTGACCATAGTTCCTCGCCATTTGGTCGTGCTTGGCGGGAGTTATATCGGATTGGAATTCGCGCAGATGTACCGCCGCTTCGGCGCAAAGGTCACCATTATCGAACGGGGCGGCCATCTAGCTTCCAGGGAAGACGAGGATATCTCCGATGCCATCGCTGCGATTGTGCGTGCGGAGGGCATCACCGTTCATACGGAGGCAGTCGGACTTTCTTTTCGCGAGACCTCGGATGAAATCGAGGTGACGATGGACAGCGGAACCATCAGAGCGAGCCATGTCCTTGTCGCCACGGGCAGACGGCCAAACACCGATGATCTCGGACTAGATTTGGCGGGTGTCGAGATCAACGATAGGGGATACATCCTCGTCGACGATAAACTCTCCACGAACGTTCCGGGCATATGGGCCCTTGGCGACTGCAACGGCCACGGCGCGTTTACGCACACCTCTTACAACGACTTCGAGATCGTGGCAGCGAATCTCTTCGACGGAGCGGACCGACGGCTTACCGATCGAATTCCTGCCTACGCTTTGTATATCGACCCCCCGCTCGGGAGGGTCGGCATGACGGAGCGCGAAGCCAGGGCGTCGGGCCGACCGATCCTAGTTTCGAAGAGACCAATGAGCCGTGTCGGCCGCGCTGTAGAGCGAGGAGAGACGCACGGTTTCATGAAACTCATTGCGGATGCGGAGACGCGACAAATACTCGGGGCCGCCATTCTCGGCATTGAGGGTGACGAGGCGATACATGGCATCATAGACGCGATGAACGCACGTACGCCTTACCCGACCTTGAAATGGTCGGTACCCATCCATCCAACGGTTTCAGAACTCCTGCCTACGCTTGTAGGAGACCTCCAGTCAGTTCCTTGAGCTCTGCCTGGAAAGCGAAGTGCATACCCTGCAGGCTCGATTTTGCGGTGCAGGCCACTGGTGGGGAAGGATAATCTTCCTGTCTCAAATCTCTTAACAGCTCCACGCCCGGCATCCGTCGGGCGAACGGTGGCGCTTTGAAAAGGATACATATCATGAGCAAGAAAGCATTGATCGTCGTCGACATTCAAAACGACTATTTCCCCGGGGGCAGATGGACCCTGTCCGGCGTGGAGGCGGCCGCCCGCAATGCGGCTCGGCTGATCGCGGACGCGAGGTCGGCAGGCGATCTCGTCGTGCATATCCGACACGAATTTCCCACTGCCGACGCGCCGTTCTTCCATCCGGGATCGGAGGGAGCAGCGCTCCATCCAAGCGTAATGAACCTCGATAACGAACACGTTGTGCTCAAGCATCAGATCAATTCCTATCGCGACACTGACCTGAAGCAGCACCTCGACAAAAACGGCGTCGAGGAAGTCGTTGTCTGCGGCAACATGAGCCACATGTGCGTTGACGCCATCACTCGCGCTTCGGCCGACTACGGCTATCCCGTCACCGTGATCCATGATGCCTGCGCCTCACGCGATCTCGAATTCAATGGAGTGACCGTGCCCGCACATCTGGTTCACGCGGCCTTCATGTCTGCACTGGGCTTCGCCTATGCACGTATGCAGTCGACAGAAGATTATCTCGGCTCAACCGCCAAGGCAGCGTGATTTTCCCGGACGGCATTCTGCCGTCCGGTCCCACACGACAAACAAGATAGGGGAACGCAATGAAACCTACGCTCACCCATGCCAACGGTGCGCCCGTCGTCGACAACCTGAATATACAGACGGCGGGCCCGCGCGGACCCGCACTACTTCAGGATATCTGGCTTATCGAGAAGCTCGCCCATTTCGATCGTGAAGTCATACCCGAGCGGCGCATGCACGCCAAAGGTTCGGGAGCCTATGGCACGTTCACCGTCACTGGTGACATCACCCGATTTACGAAGGCGAAGCTCTTCGACTCGGTCGGTAAGCAGACACCCGCATTCGTTCGCTTCTCCACGGTCGCCGGAGAAAGAGGGGCTGCCGATGCAGAACGTGACATCCGGGGGTTCGCAGTCAAATTTTATACCGAGGAAGGGAATTGGGACATCGTTGGCAACAATACGCCCGTCTTCTTCTTCCGTGATCCCCTGCGCTTTCCCGATCTTAACCACGCCGTCAAGCGTGACCCCCGCACTGGCATGCGGAGCGCGAGCAACAACTGGGATTTCTGGACCTTACTTCCCGAAGCGCTGCATCAGGTCACCATCGTCATGAGCGATCGTGGCACGCCGAAGTCTTACCGGACGATGCATGGCTTCGGGTCGCATACCTTCAGCTTCACCAACGCCGCTAACGAACGTGTGTGGGTCAAATTTCATTTTCGCTGCCAGCAGGGTATCCACAATCTTACCGATGAGGAGGCGGCAGCGGTCATCGGCAATGACCGTGAAAGCCATCAACGCGATCTCTACGAGGCTATCGAGACCGGAGACTTCCCCCGATGGACCTTATGCGTGCAGGTAATGACAGAAGAACAGGCAGCCGGCCACAGGCACAATCCATTCGACCTCACCAAGGTCTGGCCACATGGCGACTATCCGCTGATCGAAGTCGGGGTCCTCGAGCTGAACAGAAATCCGGCCAATGTCTTCGCCGAGGTTGAGCAGGCAGCGTTCAGTCCGGCTAACATCGTTCCGGGGATCGGGTTCTCACCGGATCGGATGTTGCAAGCGCGGCTATTTTCCTATGGCGACGCCCAGCGATACCGCCTCGGTGTCAACTTCAACCATATCCCGGTCAACGCGCCGAAATGCCCATTCCATTCCTTCCATCGTGACGGTGCAATGCGAACCGACGGTAACGGCGGGTCGACGCTCCACTACTATCCGAATTCCGAGGCGGAATGGGAGACCAGACCCGACATGGCAGAGCCGCCGCTGCCGACAGGTGCCTATGCAGCACATTTCGATCACCGGGTTGATGAGGATCACTTTGAACAGCCCGGTGACCTTTTCAGACTGATGTCACCGGAACAGCGGCAGCAGCTTTTCGACAACACCGCGCGGAGCATTTGCGGAGCCGGTAGGCACATCAAGGAGCGCCACATCGCGAACTGCACGAGGGCGGACCCCAGGTACGGTGCTGGGGTTGCGACTGCTTTGGCTATAGTCTCGTCTCAGGCGGCTGAGTGAGGGATTTATGATGAGGCGATTGTCTCTAAGCGCGGGTTTCTTTGGGTGCGCGATAGCGATGCCTTTGACGGCGCAAGCTCATGTCAAATGGTTTGCGCCTTACATCGTCGGCGCACCGCCGCAGCCGATCTCTAAAGTGCTGACCGACCTCTGGTTCTGGGTCGGAATTGGTTTGGTGGTCGTCTTTTTCGTGCTGACCCGCCTTGTCGAAATCAGCGAGTTTGGAGCACGCATTCACGACGGCCTAGACCGCGTCACAGGACCGTTGTGGAACCGTCTCGACGACTACGTGCGTGCGACCGTTGGCGCGTTCTTCGTCGCGATCTTCTCGGTCGGCGGCGTTTACCTCACGCCTGATCTCAAAACCCCAGCTGAATGGGTATCCTGGCTTCAGTTATTGATCGCCGCGTGTATCTTCTCGCGTAGTACAATGCCGCTGGCGGGAGTCGGCATTCTGGCGCTGTGGTTTCTCGCCATCCGAGATTACGACCTGTTCCATTTGTTCGATTATTTGGCTTTGGGTTCGGGTGTCGCCGCCTATCTCATATTGGAACCCTTGAAGAACGACGGATGGAGATCGCATCGCTTCGAAGCTCTTCGCTGGGGGCTCGCCATCGCGCTGATGTGGTCCAGTCTCGAAAAGTTCGCCTATCCGGACTGGTTCTATCCGCTCGTCGTCGAAAAGCCGTTCCTCACCTTTGGCATGCCACAGGACGTATTCATTCCAATGGCCGGCGTCGCCGAATTCACCATGGGCTTCGGTCTTTTATGGACACCCTTGATCCGACGTCTGTCTGCAATCGCATTGATCCTCATCTTCAGCGCTGCCGTTTGGCCGTTCGGGCGTGTTGATCTCATTGGTCATGGTTTGATTATGGCAATCCTGGTGGCAGTCGCCTGCGATCAGTGCCGGGTCACGCGGTTCCTGCCATCGCTCAAGGTTCACCTGACGGCCATACCTGGCGGGATCGCCGGTGCTTTGGTGGTGTTCGCCGCCTCTTATTGGGGCTTGCACCTCGCATTCTACGGAACCGACGGGTTCACAGGTCCCGCAACCACTGAGCGGACAACACATTCCCACAATGCCGAGCAACCACATGGACCAACTTCGGATACAGGTATCGGGGCTCCGCCGACCAAATGAAAATTCGATGCACGTATTGTGGATATCATAGGACTCCTATATATAAGCACTATGGAAACGCCAAAGAACCCAACGTCTGTCAACCACCGCATCCGAGAAGGTCTTTCTCGCATTGCCATCGCCATGCGAATGGACGACTGGAGCCGCGCCAAGGTCAGCGGAGTTAACCCGACCCAGCTTGCCATTCTGGAACTGCTGGAGGGCCGAAAGGACGGACTGGTGGTCAAGGATATCGCTGCCAACCTCGGTGTCTCCCAGCCGACGGCGACAGACTCTATCTTGGCACTCGAACGCAAGAGGTTGGTAGCAAAGCGTAACACAGGAACTGGCAAGCGCGGCGTTAATGTCGGCATTACGCTGGAAGGACTCTCGGCGCTCAAGGTCGATAACTCGGCCACAGGTATCGCAGAACAAGCGGTTGAAGCCCTGGCCGCGCATGAACAGGAAGACCTGTTGATCATCCTGGTCAAAATGATCAGGCATCTGCAGGAGACGGATGCGATCCCGATCCAGCGCATGTGTGCAAGTTGTCGGTATTTCGTCCCGTTCGCTCATACCGAGGCGGCACAACCGCATCACTGTAACTTTGTCGACGCGGCTTTCGGACAGCGGGACATCCGCATCGACTGTCGCGAACATGAAACCGCCGATCCCGCGTCACGGGCAGCCACCTGGGACGTGTTCATACAGGGATAACATCGCAACCCTCCAGGCTACGGAGAAAGAGGAGACTAAGTAATGACCAGAAGCTTTATTGCCGGCGCGCTTGTCGCCGGAACGGCCTTGCTGTGCCTTTCAACAGCCAGTGCGCACTCGATCAAGGCTGACCCCGCGGAACCCGTAAAGGCTCCGTTCGACATCATCGAGACAACAATCGTCACCACGGGAGAGTCCGCGGTCTTCACCACCCGCGTTCGCGGCGAGGCCGGGTCGGAGAAACCGGCCGGTACGGGCAAGTTCGAGGGCTCGGATGTCTACGCCTATGTCTGGCCGACATCGCTCAACAGCGGCGAGATCGGATTCGACAAGGATCAGGGCATCGTAGCTCTGGCCGTAACCTTCCACCCTGATTTTGACGATGCAGCCAAGGGCGGCAAGAACCGCGATATCTGGCACCCACACTGGGTGGTGCTGGCGGAGGACAAGGCCTGTGGCGGCGGTCTCAAAGTCATCGATATCCCGGAAGGCTCGAAGCCACGGGTTCCGGAAACGTGGCCTGGGGTTCCGCTCTTGATTGACAGCCCGACCTATCCGACCACTTTCAAGGGCGACGCCGTCGACGTAACAATCCCCCTGTCTCTGATTGGTGGCATCACGGGTGCGTCCTACGATGGCGTCACCGCGGGTCTCAAGGTCAACGGCAATCTGCACGCGCCCCTTCTCTGCGTCAGTAACGTCTTCAAGGTCGCTTCCGGGAACCTCAGCCTTCCCGGCAAGGTGATGCCTTCAAAGTGACTTGAACTGCGCGGGTTCGCCGACAGCCATCGACGAACCCGCATATTCCCCCTCCAGGCTAACAGAGAGAAAGAACATGTCCAGAATTACACTTATCGACCCGGCTAACGCAACAGGCCAGACATCGGAGCAGCTTGCACAGATCAAGGGTGCGTTCGGCTTAGTACCGAATATGTTCAAGGCTGCGGCCAACTCGCCGGCGGCGCTGACCAGCCTTTGGGGCGCATTCGGTGCTTTGAGTGGCGGCCGCCTTGGTGCGAAGCTCGGCGAACAAATAGCCGTTGCCATCGCTGACCGCAATGATTGCAATTATTGCCTCGCGGCCCACACAGGTCTCGGCCGCAAGGCTGGTGCGACTGCACAGGAAATGGCGGAAGCTCAGGCGGGCCGCGCAACAGACCCTCGGACGGCGGCGGCCCTCACCTTTGCTCTTGCCGTCGTGGACAAACGCGCCGGAATCGAAACTTCAGATGTCGAAGCGCTCCGCACAGCGGGCTTCGACGACGACGAGATCGTTGAAATCGTCGCGCACATCGCGCTCAACCTGTTCACTAACTACCTGAACGTCGCCCTCGACGTGCCGGTCGACTTTCCAGGTGTGAAACTCACGCGGGCCGCCGCGTAGCACCTGGGGGGCGGACCAACCTCCCCTCCGGTCCGCCCCGCAAGACAAGGATCAAAGACTATGTCTACGACATTAAAGACGCTCCCGCCCGAACTGGCAGTAAGCGAATGGTTCAACACGCCTGCACCCCTGTCGCTGGCCGCCCTGCGCGGTCGGCCGGTGTTCCTTCACAGCTTTCAGCTTCTCTGCCCTGGATGCGTTGCGGAATCCATTCCGCAGGTCCAGCGCATCGAACGCATCTTCGGTCACACCGATCTCCAAATCATTGGCATCCACACGGTGTTCGAGCACCACGCGGCCATGTCTCCGGTCACCCTCGGAGCGTTCCTGCACGAGTACCGAATAAAGCATCCCGTCGGGGTCGATCTAGCGGACGAACAAAGCGATACGCCCATAACTATGCAGCGGTTTGGATTGCGCGGCACGCCTTCTTCTATCCTATTTGATCGTGACGGGTCCGTTGCATACCAGGCTTTCGGGGTCGAGGCAGACCTCGCGGTCGGCGCGCGGATCGCCATGGCACTCTCTAATCGCACGGCAGTTATCGGCTCCCAAAAGTCTCTCTTTGGAGCCGACGAAAGATGCGTCGACGGCCAGTGCAAAGTTTCGTCGCAAAGCACAGCGTGATCGCACCGTGGATAAGCCGGCTTCGAACTTCGGCACGTACGTTTCGAGGACCTCAGTCTTCCCCTCAACACCGGACAAACCAATGTCGAATCACCGTTTGCCTAAACCCCAAAACAGAAGGGAGATGGGGCTCAGGTTCCCGCGGCGAACAGGGCAGCAGCCGCTCCATCGAAAGTGCCGAAGCCTCCTCCAGCGATCTCGTGGATTGTGCCGCAGACGAGGCCTCCACCCGGCAGGTGGCAATCGATATCTGGCACGCCGAACGGCAGGACGACACTTTCGCGCGCCGGCCTACCCCCGAGATGAGCGATGCGCTCACGGAGGTCTTCGATAAGTTTGGAAGTCCGGATATGCGACATCGATCACGGACCTCCTCAGGTTCGCGTTAACGAGGGCTTTTATGCCCGGGACACCAATGTTCCCTATTTGTTCTGATCGAAAAGAGGAGTCAAGACATCTGAGAAATCGATTTTTTGGATAGCAATGCCGCCCGACAGAAACATTAGAAGAATCAATACACTCGTCGAGCGGTCGCCCGTGGATGCGACTGTGGTCAGGGAGGGTCTAAAAATATCCCCGAAATGGACGACGGACGCCATCGGCGCTGCTTATCAGATAACTGGCTTTTCGAAACCAACGATCGTTTAGGAGCGGTTATCTCCTCAAGGGGGATTAATCTTGAAGGGCTTGATCGGCGTCCAGAGCTCCAACTGGGCTTGCGCGACGTTTCCTCGCAGCCCCGGTGCCCAGATCATGAGGTTAGGACCGTCGGCGCGTTCAAGCCCAAGGATCGGCGCGGTCTTGGGCCAAAACTCCTCGGTCATCGTGAAGCGAAAGTTGCCGATGTCGGCTGTTGTACCGTTGTACGAAACCACGAGGTAAGTTTGCGGAGGAATGGTTACCGAGTCCAATGACGGTAGGGTCGCATCCCCGTGTGCAAGAAAACCCGGCATGAAGACAAACGGCCCGTCTGTGTCTCCCTTGGGAGGTGGCTGCGTGGCAAAGCAAGCGGCCATCAATTGGCGGCTATTCTCATCGCCTGACATGATGTTCGGTGTGCCGAAAAGTTTCTCGAACGCTTTGTCGACCGGGTCACCATCCTTCATCACCTCGCTACTCCGCGACGCTGCTATCTGCGCACCGTAGCCAAGCAGTCGGGTCTCGCCTAAGCCCTCGATGCGCATTGGCATACCGGTGATATCAATCGTGCGGAATAGCGATTTTTGCTCTTCTCCGTGTGCATCAGGACACATGTAGAATGGGCCGTTATAGGTGTTGTTGTCCGCGGAGGTTGGTCCGGCAGAGAGCAGCAATAGTAGCAAGCCAATGTTCGACATACGCATTAGGAGGCCTCCCGTCGAAAGCGGAAAAACTAGAGGAAATAGAGGCGGCAACAAATCGTGGGATCAACCGGCGTCGTCGAGTTCAGCAATGAACCCACGGGCCTCGTCGTGTCTGAACCAATATATGTGCCATCGATCTTTGCCCCGATTCCGCTCCATACGGAACGCCACCGCCAACCTTCTCCCATCCGTCCGCAGGTTGATTGCTCCGTAAACCTCGACATTCCGTTTTGCCAACTGGTTCTCGACCTCCCCGCGAGCCTTTCGATATTCCGCGCGCTCTTTTTCTAGTGTTCCGGGGTCTTCGATCTTTGACGACAAACGCCGTAGCTTCGTCAGAAGCCTACGGTCTTCGCTCTCCCGCGTGGAGCGAAGCAATTCTGTGCAAAGGATCAGTGGAGCTTTGCCTCGACCGAAACGGCCCAAGCGACCAAGAAGGTCGGGCCGGGGATGGACATAGTTTTCGTCATCTCCCGATGAGACCACGAATGCAGAAGGGTTTACGGCCTCAAGAAACTCGTCGGTAACATCTGCTCCGCCGTGATGACAACTTTTCAGGACGTCCGAGCGGAACCGTTTTGAGGCTGCCGGTACGGCATCTGCGAGTGGCTTGTCGGGATCAACGCCACTGTAACTCCGCAGCAGGAAGGCCTCCGCAGGCCTATTGAGGTCACCTCCAAGAAGGAGAGAGAAGCCCCTGTACGCGACGCGGATGATAACGGAGTGCCCGTTCTTCGTCTTCCCTATATCCCTGCCAACTCCGTCAGTCTTCGGTCCGAACCAACGTAATCGACCCTTGCCAGTGCTATCACGCTCTACAAGAGGAGAAAGAACCTCGATTGAAACTCCATCTTGATCCCCTGGCGTGAACTCCGGCATCCAGTGCCTCACGTGTTGTGCCGCCGACAACTCTGAATGAAGTGCCTCAACCTTGCCCACGCGACCGCTTGTCAACGCGGTTTGAATAAGGTTCGCGTAGGCCTTTGATCCTCTAACATTAGGGTCTCGATATAGCTCTTTTATTTCCTCGTGGGTGAGCCGGATATCCGTCAGATATCGACCGGACTCATCAGTCGGTCCGAGAGGGTCGTCGCCCGCGCGTTCAGCTATGCCATTGTGGTAGAATTTCTCGAACGATTGATTCTCCTCGTCCAGCAGCTTTGCTCTGAGACCAAGCTTTGGACCGCCGGTGATTAGAGTTTTCCGGCTCTGATCACGATGGCTGGCTGGTTGCGCCA